>JAQTSF010000115.1 GCA_028711485.1 Candidatus Iainarchaeum sp. | reverse complement strand
AGTGCAATTACCTTTTGCAAGTGTTTATGCTATTGTTCTTGCAGATGTTTTAATTGTCCTAATTTATCTTCTTATTATTAGAAAAAACAAAAAGAGTTCTAAGAAAAGGAAATAATTTATAAAATAAGAAAACTATCAGAGATTATGAAAGAGAGGTTTGGAATCGCTATATTCTTAATTATACTTTTGGCGGGAATTATTTCTGCAACATATTCTGTGAAGAATTCCTATATTGATACAATTTACGGACCAGGAGATTCATTAAAAGGCACTATTGAAATGAGTTTTGCTAAAGAACCGTTAGATTCTGAATTTAAAAGCTCAATCGGGGATGTGACAACAACAGCAACTTTATTAAAAGTTCTTAGGGGAAATTCTGCTTTTAAGTATTCCTGCAATCCTGCTTCATGCAATTCAACTTATGATGCTATTTCTGGACTTGCGAGTAAAAGCTTGAATTTAGATGCTGAACAGGCTTCCTTAATTGGATTTAAAATTTCTTCACAAAAATTAGTTACAGATTTCTCAGGTTTTTCAGTTGATTTTACAAGTGATGCGGTTGCAAGTTGGACGCCCCAAATTACTATTGATGTTTTAAATAATGATAAAATATGGCAACCGCATACTACTACAGAAAATTTTGGAGAGAAAAATTATGGATGCTACTCAGAAGGAAATCAAATGGCATCTGTAATAACAACTGAATACTGCGGAAAAGTAAATCTTTCACAGTCTCCTGCTATTCAACTTGGAGCAAACTTGGTTGGAAGTGGCGAGGCTACAATAGTAATGAGCATAGAAACAGTAAATGAAGAAGAATATTCTTATGGGGGTTGTGAAATTTCTGTTTCTGGTAGTGGAGAAGTTATATGTATTCCAGAAAATTTTAGCATTACCCAAGAACAAAATTTTTTTGTGTGCATAAAAGCAAAAAGTGCAAATGACAGCGGTAAATATCAAATAAACTCTGAAGCGAATTCGCCATGTGGCTTTGCGGGAAGTTTTGAAAATAGTTATGACCGTGATTTTGAAATATTCGCAAGACAAGGGGAGTATAGTGCGATTGGAAGTTTTACCCTTGATTCAACGGAAATACTAGATATCAATAATGAAATTGAAAATTATGTAGAAGGCACTTATGAAAATAATTGTTCTTCTGGATGTGTGGTTCCAATAAAAATTACCGCAGAAATCCCACAAAAAATTGATGCTTCTAATGCTGTCTTAAAATATTCTACAGGGGGAATAGCATTAACAGCGGAGTTATTATATGATTTAGAAGAAACTGCTGCAACAGCCACAGCGAGTTTACAAAACATGTCTATTGATTCAGGAGGATTCAAAGTTCCATCGGATTACGACGACTATGAATTTTCTCTTTCATTCAATGAAAAAGAGATTTTTTCAGATGAAATTTCTGTTGAACCTATTCCTACAATAAAGTATTTAACTCCAAGAACAACCGCAATGAACTACCCTACAGAGTTTAAAGTTAAAGTCAGCTCAAATGATTCTATTAAGAGTTATGAATGGAATTTCGGAGATAACAGCAAAGAGAACACTACCACAAATGTCGTGACTCATACCTATGATAATATGGGAAGTTATAACCTGAGTGTTAAGATTATGGATGATAGTAATAGAAGCACCAGCAAAGTCTTTAGTATTAATGTTGGTTCTGCTTCTGAAATCACCCCCCTCCTTATAACAGAAATGAGAACAAATATTGAAGCAATTCGAACTCAAATAAAGAATTTTACCGCGTTTGAAAGAAACGCGTTAGATACTGCATTAAACTTAGATTCAATTGAAGCTACATTAAACACAGCAGAAATAGCAAATGAAAACGCTAATACAGAGGAGGATTACCAAAAAATATTAGAAGATTTGTTAAAAATAAGTTTACCTCAAACAATTTACCTAGGAACTCTTGCTGATTCCATAATGTTTTTTCCAAAAGCAAAGAGTATTGATGTTAGTCTATTAACAAATATAACTGGTGAAGAATATTCCTCGGCAAAAAAAACTACTTACGCTAATGCGATAAGAGGATGGATTGTTCAAAATGTTGATATTACATTATCACATCGAGAAATTGTTGGTTCCTTTGAAACTGAGGAAGATTCTCTTGTTAAAACATTTGATATTGAAGTAACAAAAAAAGCGGGATGTGAAGACGACCCATATATTGTCCTTAAAACTATTGACGGATTAAATTTCGCAAGCGATTATTCAGAGGAAAGAAAAGATGGGTACGTTTATTTTCCCTTAATCGGTGAATCTAAAAGAATTATTTTTTCTACAACAGAAGAACTTGAATTTTTAGATTTGCCCCTATTTGTTTCTCCAAAGATTAATAAGCTCTCTGTAGTAGATTCAAACATAAGCCCTTTTGATGACTCAGGAAATTTGAAGAAGTGGGTTATTTTTTCTCTTATAATGATTCTTCTTATAATTGTGGGTGCAATTTTTTGGGGGGTTCTTAATATTTGGTATAAGAAAAAATACGAAAATTATTTGTTCAAGAATAAAACAAATCTGTATAATTTATTTATGTGGATTGAAAATTCTAAAAGGAAGGGTATAAAAGAAGAAGAAATTCGAAGACAGCTTAAAAAAGC
>JAQTSF010000114.1 GCA_028711485.1 Candidatus Iainarchaeum sp. | reverse complement strand
AGTTCATTGAGAAATATAAAGAATGGAACTCCAAAATTAATTGTTGTTTCAAAAAATATTCCTGAGGTTCATTTATCAAAGGTTAACTCTTTTGCAAAGAATTCAAAAATAATGGTTTACACTTTTTCAGGAACTGCAAAAGAGCTTGCATCTATATGCGGTAAGCCTTATCTTATATCCGTACTTTCAATATTGAATCCAGGAAATTCAAACATTCTTGATCTTGTTTCAAAATAATTGTTGATTAAGATGTCTGAATTAAATACTGATGATTTGAAATTCCTTTCAGAGTTCCAGAAAATTACAGGGATTTATCCATCTGATTGTCTGTATACCGGATTTGCCTTTGCCTTTTTAGTTGATAATAGGGGGGAATTGTATAAATGCATAGGCAAGAATAAAATTATTCTAAATAAATTAATCCAGGCATTCAGAAAACCTGTATTCCTTTTTCTAAAAGGTTCTGATCTCGAAACACAGATAAGAAATTTTTTCCATAATCTCTCAGATATGCGTATAAAATTTAATGAAAAAGACGGAGGAAAACAAGTGGTACTAATTGTTTTAGAGCCAGAAAGAGGGTATGCAGTAGGTAAGGATGGTAATAAAATCAAGGTAATAAGGGAGTTTTTGAATAAAAGGTTCGGAATAAAGGACTTTCAGCTCAGAACTACCAAACAATTTTCTGATAATGAATCCCCTTTAATTTAGTTTTAATATATAGTTTTTAATGTTTTTTCTTACTGGATAGAGATATATATAAATATTTACTTTTTAGATATTAGTTATAATAAGGTGTTAACTTATGAATCTAAAGAATATATTGTTCTTGTTTTTTGCCGTTGTTTTACTTTCTAATATTGGATTTTCTGCTACTTATGTAGTAAATCAAACCAATCCTGGTTGTATGGTAGGGGATATAAATTTTGAAACTATATACGATGCAACCGAAGCAGCAACAGTTCCAGGAGATACTATTATAGTATGTCCTGAATCAACTCCGTATATCGAAAGAGTAGAAATCGCAACATCAATAAATATTTACGGATATGGAGCTAAAGTGAATATTACCAATGATTCAAGACCTGATCTTAATGCAGTTATTACCATTTTTGTACCTTATGTTAATATAAGCAATTTTACTGTATTTGGTGAAACCGAAGGTTCTGGGATAGAGGTAAGAGCCTTAGCACACAATTCTACTATTGAAAATATAACTTCATATAATAATAAATATGGTTTCTATTTAAACACTTCAAATAATAACACTCTTATCTCCAACGAAGCTTACAATAATACTTTGCATGGTTTATCTTTATATGATTCAAATAATAACACTCTTATCTCCAACGAAGCTTGCAATAATACTTATGGTTTTTATATATACAATTCTTCTGGTAATTATTTTGTATATAGCTGGGCTGATAACAACACATGGGAAGGTTTTATCTTAGGAATGAATTCGGAAAACAATACTCTTGAACGAAATAATTCAACGGAAAATTTTATGGGTTTTTTTATAGATAATAGTAATTTCAATAACCTTTTAGATAATAATGCAAGTGCCAACGATTATGGTTTTTATATACAATCAAGCGTAAACATCACTCTTTTATACAATAATGCATCAGAAAACTCTGATGTTGGTTTCTATTTAACTGGATTCTAATTATTCTACTCTTGTAAGAAACAATGCAACAACTAACGAAAATGGTTTCTATTTAATTGAATCTAACTATAATAATTTAACTGAGAATTTTGCATACAATAATTCAGTAGTTAATTTCTATTTAGATCTAAATTGTTTTTATAACGATTTAATAGGTAACAATGTCTCTTATGGGGACAATGGTTTTCTTGTTTATAACAATTCCAACAGTAATCTTCTTCAATACAATTTAGTCTATAATGTAACTACTTTAGGTTTTGGATTAGGCCATACCTCTAATAATACTTTAGATCACAATCTTGTAAATATCTCTTCAGTGGCTTTTGGATTTAATGTAACATTTGATACAACTGTAACAGATAATTATGCATATGAGGCTCAACTATACGCCTTTGGTTTTAATAATTCTATAATTACTTTTACAGGAAATAATACTGTCTATTACTTAGGTATAGATGGTTATGAGGTTCAGTTAGAAAACAGCACTCTTAGAACAGGAAGTTTTGATATTATAACTGAAAATCTCAGTTTTGGTTTAAGATTAGCAAGTAATGTTTCAATAAAAGTAGTAGATTTAGATGTAGGAATTAACTTAACAGGAATTATACAATCATCAGAAGGCAATTACTATGGTTTAAATGTTACAAATACTTCTTCAACAGCAGTATTACACCCAAGATTATTCTATAATGCTTCAAATGTGTCTGATGGTTATGTTGCAGGATTAGGAAAATATAATGATACAGAATGGTCATTAATTGAACCTTCCTATGTCGGAACACTAGATGGTGTTCCTTTTGTAAGAGGAATAGCATCTGAATTCAGCTGTTTTGCACCAATGGAATATATCTCTTCATCAACACCACCTGATTCCTCTTCAACTCCATCAACAAAAACTCCAACCTTGGAAAAATACTCTTTCAATTGTTTAACTGGAGAAATACAAATAAAAGCCTCTTATTTAGAAAATCCAATTTATGATCTAGGAATAACCTTATCAGGCACTAAGAAATACACAGATAATAACGGAATAGTTTCATTTACTATC
>JAQTSF010000113.1 GCA_028711485.1 Candidatus Iainarchaeum sp. | reverse complement strand
AGAAGAATGAAAAAGATTTTAGTTGGTGCTCTGCTAGGTTGTTTTATTTTAACTTTTTGCGGTATGGGTATTAGTGGAGATACAAAGTTTGTGGCAAGTAAAAACTCTAACAAATATCATTATGCATGGTGTAGATGGGCACAGAAGATTAAGCCTTCTAATTTGGTTGAATTTAGTACCCCAGAAGAAGCTATAGCAGCAGGGAATATTCCTTGTAAAGTGTGTAATCCGCCTACAAAGAGCAAATAGCCAGGGGGGTGCAAAATGAAAAGTAAGTTACTTATTACCTTGTTGATTTCAACATTTCTACTAACATTTTGTTTTGTGTCTCATTCTCAAGCAAGAAGCGGGTGTTGCTCTCATCACGGTGGTGTATGCGGTTGTAAATGTTGTGATGGTACTCATTTATCTGCCAAATGTGCTCCTTATTATTCGAACTGCTCTGAAGAAAAATGAAAAAGAAAATTAATTAAATAGGCGTTAAGGACGCTGAGGGAGCAAAAATGAAAATTGTGGATGAGCAAGTCGCAAGTCATTTCAAGAGCGAACAAGAAGCTACTAAAAAATCAGAATACTATGGAAAATGGCTTGTTTTTGTTATGGTCTTAATTCTTATCCCTCTTGCCCGATATATTGGCGTAATCCTTTTATTTATATTTGGTAGTCGTATGTTAAATGAACGAGCCAATGCCGAATATAATAGGGGATATAAAGAGGGTCTTGTTAGTGCAAGTGTTATGTATGATGTAGAAAGAATTAACAACCCCTAAATCTGCCCTACAAAGAAGAAGTTAATTATGATTATGGAGTTTATAAAAGACATTTCAGTAGTAGTTGGTTTATGGATATTATTTTATAATCTTTCCGCTTGGCAAAGGGAGCATAGAGGGAAAAGAAATATTGAATTAGCAGAAGAGACGCTGGCACTTTTTTATGAAGCCAAAGACGTTATCGCTTGGATGAGGAATCCAATGGGCTTTACAAATGAAACAGATTCGATTAAGCAGGAAGAAAGAGAATCTAATGAAGAATTTGAAGCACGAAAGAGAGCGAGCTTTATTTTTGTAAGATATAACCAAAATAAAGAATTATTTAACAAGATTCATTCATTTAGGTATAGATTTATGGCACAAATAGGGAAAGAAGAAGTGAAGCCTTTTTACGATTTAGATAAACTTATTAAAGAAATAGTTACTTCTGCTCGTATGTTGGTTTTTTTATGGTCTGAAAAATACCATAAAAATGAAGAAGAGCAAGAAAAGAAAAGGGAACAGATTAATAAGCATGAAAAAATAATCTGGGATACCTTTTCCGATGATGACCCGATAAATGCTAAAGTTGATAAATTAATTTTAGATATTGAAAAAATTTGCAAGGATGTAATTATGGCGAGAGGAACTCTGCATGGTTTTTTAAACTTACCTATAAAGTCGGAGGGAAAATAAGATGTCAGGTTTAATTTGTAATTTAATCAAGAAATCATTTAACTGGATAAAATCAATTTGGTTTTTAGGCTCTAATCTTATTAAAATTACAGAAGGTCAGAAAGAGATAAACAAAAGATTAGGTGAAATCGAACAAGCAATAAAATCTCCTCAGTATCAAGTCGCAGAACTAGAAAAAATTCAAAGAACAATTGATTTATTAAAAGAGAATAACGAACAGGAGAAAATAAAACTACAAAGAGGTAGCCAGGAAGAAATTAATAAACATAGGGTAAAAATAGATGAACTGATGAAAATAAATAAAGGGCTTGCAGAGTATAGAAATTTAGTTGGAACGGCAATAGACATTATAAAACAAAAAGATATAACAATAAAACAACTTAACGCACAGATTGAAGAGTTAAAGATATCACCTTATCCATCATTATTAAGTCTGGCTTTAGCGGGACAATCAGAAAAACAACCAAATCCAAATTGGCTTCAATGTGTTTTGAGCTTATATTTAGATAAGGAGAAGAAATGAAGAAATTAATTCTATTAGTGGCAATTGGTTTGTTTTTAAGTGGATGTATGACTCTTAGTAGCAAGATAGGAGAAAAAGAAATTGACCCCAAATTGATAGCTAAGATACAACTTAATAAAACCTATAAGTCAGAAATTATAGAATGGTTTGGGAATCCTCATAGCATATCAACAACAGCAAAAGGACAAGAAAGCTATAAATATGTTTTTATGGAAACAAAATCTAAGGTAACGCCAATCCCCTTTAATACCAAGATGAGTGTTGATACAAAATATCAAGAGTTAAATGTAATGTTCAAGGGAGATATAGTAGTAGATTATAGTTCAACAAGACGGTAAGGGTGTAATAAGCAAAAGTTAATAGTTGTTTTGGAGGATTTGAAGTGTCTATTTTTGACAATGTTTTAGATTGTGGAAAGGATTTGGAGCGGGGGACATCAGAGAGGATTATTAATACCGATTTTGATAAAGTATTGGCTATTTTCTTAGGTGGAAGCACAAGAACATTACACGCCATAAAATTACTTTACGAAAATGGGTTTTATGAAGAAGGTTTTTCTCTTGCAAGAATCTTGTTAGAAGCAGTAATTGATTTGTTCTATATAAGGCTTAATAAAACTAAGAACGCAGAACAATATATAGAGTTTGATAAATTAAAGGCTAACGAGCAAGTAGATATGTTGTCTAATTTAAATGCATCTATGACTTCGCAAGCAAAATTTTCAATTAAATTAAAATTTAAAGACAAAACAAGATGGTC
>JAQTSF010000112.1 GCA_028711485.1 Candidatus Iainarchaeum sp. | reverse complement strand
CAAAGCCCCCATCACTCAATTGATACGGCGGATTTCCAATAATAACATCAAATTTCATTTTAAACACCTCCTCGGGATTTTGTGTGTGGATAAATTCGTAAGCGTGCGATTCTAACTCATCACCACGATCATAAACTTCCTGACTTGCTCCACAATATTTACATCTTCCATTATCCCATTCATGATTAATACTATTGAATTTAATATTGCCATCTCTATTTTTGAACTCCGTACATATGGAGTATTTTCCATTAGCAGTTTTGGAACAATATAATGACCTTCTAGACACCAATGCTGTCAATTCTGTTATCGCAATACCATATAGCTGATTCTTCAAAATATGATTAACTCTTTTTTGTTTATCAGGGATTTGCTTCTCCAATCCCTTATTGAGTCTTTTTGCAATTTCACGAAGGAAGATTCCTGTTTTAGAGACTGGATCTAAAAATTTGGCATTTTTATTAGTCCAGAGCTCCGTAGGTAATAAGTCCAACATTTCATTGACTATTTTTGGTGGAGTGAATACTTCATCGTTGCTCAAACTCGCAAGGCAGGTTAAAATATCTGGGTTATAGTCAATCTTATTCATGTTCTGCCAACTCCATATAGTTAACAATTGGATGATCCTTATAGACATTGGGCAATACAATAGTCTCTCCAGTATCGCTGTCTGTTGTAAAACTCCACAGAAGAGTAGGACTAAATATATCTTTGAAGGAGTACTCTTTTCTTTTTATTCTAGCATCATTATAGGGCATTGACCATTCGGAGAAAACTAATGGTTCGCCTTTACTATTTTTCATAGTCAATGCATCTCCGCAGACAATATTCTCGCTTAAGATAAATTTTAGAACTTTAATATACTTATCATTGCATCGACTTTTGAAGATAGAAACATATTTTTTTTCAAATATTTTTAGTAATCTTTCCCTACATTCTTCAACATTATCTTCTAACAAATCAATCCCATATAAACTAGAAATAACAATCACACCATATTTTTCATATTCTGGCTGACTTTTTTGATATTTTTGCTTAAGAATGATCAGTTTTCTATCTAGAACAGCAACTAAAAAATTTCCAGTTCCACATGCAGGCTCAAGAAATCGCGAATCTAATCTTTCAGTTTCATTTTTTACTAAGTCAAGCATGCCATTTACTTCACGTTCATTAGTAAAAACTTCGCCATGATTTGCTACCCTATGTTTGGATTTGATTTGATTACCTAAATTAGTTTTTACCATTATTTCGCCTCACAACAAACTCATCCTCCCAGCCAAAGTAATCTCAAACTTCTCATCTACATATCCACTCTCTTTTAATTCTTTTAAATGTTGGTAAAGCATCCCGCGGGTTTTCCCTAATTTTTCTGCAATCTGAACTATGGATCTTCCATTCCTTTTTACTATTTCTTCCATAAGCTCTCTTTTAGCAGAACTTAAATTATAACTTAGTTTGGGAAGCTCTATAAGTGTACTATCTTCTATTTTATTACATACTATCTTTTCAACCAACTCAGGTCTTGCATAACATCCATATAAAACTCCCTGGGCAAGCAGTTTCCATCCACCTGAAACATTAACTATTTTATTTCCTTCTTCTTTTTCTAATAAATCCACCATAGTTTTTGCTATTTCATATAAATTTGCTCCATCTAATTTTACCGCTTCTATTCTTGCAACAGCTCCAAAAGTATTTTTCACTTTTTCTAATGCCTTTGTAACTATATCTTTTGGCTCTTTATCCATAATTAGTATTACCTTGTCTGCTGAATACTTATGCATTGCAGGGAGAAAAGGTTCAAAAGAATAAAATGTTGAAATTAAAATCGTCATTAACATATATTAATAGTGTTAAGCTTATAAATGTTATTGTCAATATTAAAACTATACAGGATGGTATTATGAACGCACCAAAAACAGAGTATGTAAAAAAGAGATTAAGTAGAACAAAATGGAAAGATAGAGATTATATAGAGGATCTTATGGATATAGAAAGATGGATCTTAAAATTCAATGAACGTCCTACCGGAATGTCTCATGCAATGAAAATGCACAACTGGTGCAATGCAAAACAGTTTGATGGAATATATCTAAGAGAATACGAACAGATATTGAAAGAACTCAAACCAAAAAAATATGAGAAATATATTGCTGAAAAAAAGCAATATGTTGCAGATTGTAAAAAAGCAAATGAAAAATGGAAAAGGGATGAGAAAGAAAGAATAAAAAAAGAAAAATTAGAGTGGAAAAAACTCGGCGGTAAATAATGATTAAAGCAATTTATTCCAATAGGATATAACAACTATATGGTTGTTATAGCAACAATTAAATATCCTCCGTAGTATAAGAATATTATGAACTTGGATAAAAATTCAATATTCTCAACAAACTGGAGGATGTTTTACTGCCTTAAACCATTCCAGTTTGACCCCAAAGGAGAAAAATACGGGCTGGAAATAGAAAAGGAGATTAAGAGTATGGGATTTGAAATATCGCATGAAACTGTGTTTACATACCTGAACCACTACTCACAAATAGGAATACTAAAAAAAGAAAAAGCAGGAAGGCAGGCATTCTTCTCATTAAGGAAGGAAAATGCACTTCCAATTTTCTCCCTACTGGAACAGGATAGAACCAATTTATTCTTTAAAGAAAGCAAAAAAACAATGGAAATAATAGAAATTTCTAAACTGATAAAAAAATGCGAGTTTGCACTTCTTTTCGGTTCTTCAG
>JAQTSF010000111.1 GCA_028711485.1 Candidatus Iainarchaeum sp. | reverse complement strand
CTATTATTTTTGATAAAACGGAAAATAAATTTGAAATCCTAATAAATACAAAAAAGGCATTCACGCGCCAACATTTTACTACTGCCCATGAGTTAGCTCATTATTTTTTACACCGAGAAATTATTAGAACAGAAGAATTTATTATCGACGGTGAGGATTCATTGGATTCTGCAAAAATGCTTTTTCGATTAGATAATGCAGAATATTCCAGAATAGAAACGGAAGCAAACAATTGTGCTGCTTCTTTAATAATGCCTACTGGATTGGTCATTAAAGCATGGAACACCATCAAAAACATTGAGGAAGTAGCTAAAATATTCAATGTATCTCCTTCTGCCATGAGTATACGATTGGAAAGATTGGGACTGGTAGGAAACCACTGACACATGAGTACTCAAAATGAAGAGGGTATAGATAAGGAGGGAGAACAACGGGGCGGAAGCGGTATTGTGAGCACGGAAATTATAAGGAAAATACTTCGAGAAAAAGCAAGTGGAGATGGTAGCCTTCTTCGATATTCAAGAATCCCTCATTATGATGAGATGCCATCTCCAATATCCGTTGAAGATGCTATTGAACAAGAAGCGAAGAAAATTGCGAACGAAGGACGAAGGCAGGATATAAACCTAAAAAGAAAAACTCTATGGATATTGTTTGGTTTCCTTGCTTTTGAAACATTGCTGATTTTCATTCTTGCGTTTATGCAAGGATTCGTTTTTTTTGGTTTTCATCTAGAAGAATGGAGTTTTAAGCTTGTTGTAGCTGCTACAATCTCCCAAATAACTATAATGCTCCTTGTTGCAGTAAAACACCTATTCCCAAGTCATTGATAACATTTCTATATATATGGAATAAAACAACCCTTCTGACGAGGGGTTGTTTTTTGTATTTACAAAGTCAGGAAATGCCTGTATTTAAAACAGAGTAAAAACTCTATTTGAACCTATCCTATGTGATTTTTTCAATGACTATAATCTTCCCTAAAATGCTTTCTATTTTTAACATATTCGATTAATAAATCATAAAATAAGGCTTCGTCTCGATTATCATCCACACTTATAGGATCGAGGCCGTTGGAACTTCCTCTAATTTTAAAATCACCCCAAGTAATGTAATCACTTTTTTCTTTTGGAATTCCTTTATCAAACGATTTAAGCATTGTCTCAATATATTTTCCAAAAGGCATTCTCCTTTCTGCCTTCATCCTACTTTGTTTTATAGCTTCTATTTTTTCAATAAAGTTGTCAGTATTCGAAAAACTTAAAATAGCAATCTTTACTGCTTTATTAAATAATTTTGAGAAATTGTCTTCAAAGGGATCTTGATAGAAACTTCCTTTTTTCAATTCTAATAATCGAAATCTCGTTGCTTTAAGTAATTCTCTTAAATTCACAACTTCACTATCTACGGCTTTTGCAAAAATATGTGAAAGGAAAAGTTTTATATACCCGCTTTCCCCGATTGCACCATCCAAATTGGGTTCTTCATTCCTTATACTTTTTGCAATCTCATCTACTGTATCGATAATAGCTTTTTTGTTATCAAAATAGTATGGGCTAATTGTAAAAAATTTATCCAAATATCCAGAGAAATCAGCCTTACCACCATATTTATGATGAAAGATATGTTTCAAATTTGAATAGTCCGCAGCAATAATTATTAAGTCAAAACCAAATTTGTTTTCATCTTCTTTTTCAAAGTATGCAGACAGTATGTTCAATATCCTAAAAATGTGCTCCGGATCAATTCTGTCTAGGTCATCTAAAATAAGAACACTTTTTTTAGTTACTTTCTGTTGGAGAATCTTCTCTTTCAAGAGATGACTGATATAATCAGTTTCAGAAATCACTTTTGATTTTATTCCTTCGGAATATTTTTCTATTAAACCTTTCTCTCCGTTCTTGTATTCTTCCTTAAACTTTTGGAATTCTTCATCAATTTTCAATATATCTTTTAATGGTCTTCCAAGTTTTCCTAGAAAGGTGATTATTGGATTCAACGATAAACTAGAAGAAATTTCACCAACCGAAATTACTGAGCGAAGAAGCTTATTAAATGAATAATTTTCTTTACACCACGAGTAAAAAAGAAGGGATGATTCTTTAATTCCATTGACCGCTTTCGTTTCAAAAATGTTCTTGTTCTTTTTTAGGAGTTCAATAAGAATATCGTATTTAAGCAACTCTATAATATCTTCATTGCTATTGATTTGATAACTGACCGGATATAGATGAAAAACTTCATATTGATCTGGATGTGAATCGAAAAAATCCTTTAGAAAATATGTTTTGCCAATACCAAATTTACCAGAAAAAAACACCCTCGAATTTCTCTCTATATTTAGAAATGAGTTAAAATCATCTTTTACGGTGTTAATTGGAATTTTTATATCAGTCATAAAATTGCTTTAGATTATCATAATGCGATAGATTTCTGCTGCAAGTGATAGGTTGTTAAACACTAGAGTATGGGGGATTCAAACCTTTATCTGCCGCTTGCCGACAAGTAAAAATGCTAAAATGACAAAACGAATATGCGCACGCACGGACCCGACAATCCTAATCCGCCCAAGCGGAGTGAGCTCAAACCCGGGGACGCCGTCTGGGTCATAGAAAAGCAGAACTATGGCACCTCGAACTTCACACAGGGGATTGTGAAGGATATTTTGACCTCCATGGCCGCCCACCCGCGCGGCATCAAGGTGCGTTTAACGGACGGCACGATCGGCCGCGTCCAGTGGAAAATGGAGGAGTAACTGTTAACGATTAACGGGCAGA
>JAQTSF010000110.1 GCA_028711485.1 Candidatus Iainarchaeum sp. | reverse complement strand
ATCACTAATATCTGAGCCCCGTTTGCATTAAATTCATATCCTCTTTTAACTTCATTAACTGTTATTTTTTCCCCTTCTATTTTACTTATTAGATTATTATACTCGTCAGATCCGCCCTTTTTATTTACCCACGCGGTTTTAATTTTAAAATTATCAAGAACATTTTCAGTTCCTCCCCAATGCTCTTCATCATCATGGGTCAAAACCAAAATTTCAAGATCTCCCTCTACAATATTTTTAAGAAATGAAACCAATTCCTCATCAGATTCTTCTGGTCCTGTATCAACAAGTATTTCATATTCTCCTTTTTTTATTAAAATTGCTTCTCCTTGTTTTGATTCAACTCTTCCTACATCTATGAAATAAATTGCAATTCCGGAATCCGGTTGATAATCATAATCCCCACCAACTGGTTCGCCATTGTTTCCTCCACCAGGTATATTACTTCCTCCTTGTTCATCTCCAATGTCAAGAGAGGTGTTTATAATTGTTTCTCCATCTGGAGTGGTTGTTTCTCCATCTGTTTCTTTTTCACCAACATCAAGGTTTATACATCCATAAAAAATCATCAATCCTAAGATCAAAAGAAATAATGTTTTTTTCATATTACTCACCAATTTTTGATATTATATCATAGGTCTTAATCCTATGCTGAATAGTGCTATCCCTTTCTCTTAATGTCACTGTATCATCTTCAAGGGTTTGATAATCTATAGTTATCGCGAATGAAACTCCTATCTCATCCACCCTTGCATATCTTCTTCCTATGCTTCCTTTTTCATCATATAATACTTCTAAATTCTTATTGTTAAGTTCTTTCCAAATTTCTCTTGCCTTTTCAGCAATTCCATCTTTTTTAACAAGTGGAAAAATTGCAACAGAATATGGTGCTATTTTTTTTGGAAGACTCAGGTAAACCCTTTCTTCATTATTTTTCATTTCTTTTCTATAAGAATTTTCAATAACAGCATAAACAGTTCTATCTATTCCTGCAGATATCTCAAAAACATGCGGAAGATATTTTTCTCCATCTTCATTTACAGATAAATCTGTTTTGCTTCCTTTGGAATGGCCTTTTAAATCGTGGTCTCCCCTATAATTATTAGCTATTAGCTCAACCCATCCAAGTGAAGTTTTGACTTCAAAATCCCATGTTTCTTTTGCATAAAATGCGCGTTCTTCTTTTTCTAAACCCCTAAAACGCATATTTTCATTCTTAAAACCATATTTCTCATAAAGTTGTTGTACTCTTGCTAAATAATATGCAACTAATCTTCCTGAAACTATTTTTTCATTAACCGCCTTTTCACAACTTACTTTTTCAATCTCTTTTTTTCCAACCTGAAGAAGGTTTAATTCATAATCTTTAACTTCCTCCCAGTTTTCAACTTCATTTATTTTATTTGGATTAAAAAATATCTCCACTTCCATCTGTCCTAATTCTCTCTCTCTTAATAGTGTATTCCTTGGAGCTATTTCATTTCTGAATGCCGGACCTGCTTGCGCAATTCCAATAGGCAGGTTCTTTCTGGATATCTTATACACCCTTTGAAAATCTAAGAATATATTTTGGCAGGTTTCAGGTCTTAGATAACATTTATTCTCTCCGGTTGCTCCGATATTAGTTCCAATCATCATATTGAATTTTCTGCATTCCCCAAACTCATTTGATTTGCATTTTGAACAGATCGCTCCAGACAATCGGATTTTTTCATTCAGTTCTTTTTCAGAAAGAGATTCCGGAACATTTTCCCCTGTTTTTTCTTCTATAAGTTTGTCTGCCCTGAATAAAGAATGGCATTTTTTGCACTGAACTATGGGGTCATTAAATGATTCAAGATGGCCTGAAGCCATGAACACATTTTCTGAGAGTATTAAAGATCCGGATATTTCAAAGAATTCCTCTTTTCTCACAAGTTCCTTTCTCCACATAGCTAGTACATTTTGCCTTATCCTCTCTCCTATAGGTCCGAATTCCCAAAATCCGCCCGGAGAATTTGGATATATCTCCGAAGTTGGAAAATAGAACCCCCTTCTTAGTGCTAAATTTGTTACTTCCTCGTAGCTCATCTCAAAACACTATTTTTTGGGTTCACTTTCAAGCTGCAATTTAGGAGGTACTAACGGCGGAGAAAGATTGAGAACTCTTGCAACAAGTGTTCCATTCGCGCTTCCTGTGTAATTTATCGCACTTATCAATGCTGAAGTATACTCCATAGGAAGTTTTCTTGCTGTTTTCTCTTTTTTCCATATTTCAGATATTTCTTTTGCAGTTTTTTTATCTTCCTTTGCATACAACACTCCGATTATTTTTATTTCCCCTACACCCTTTTCATACTTTGCTGAATAAGTATAGTTTATTTCCAAATTCTCATCCTTTACTTTTATATCATCCAGGGTTATATTTATGCTCAGTCCCTCAATTTTACCATCACTTTTCTTGTCAGCTTCCACTCGTTCTATTTTTCCACCTACAATCATTGAATCACCATTTAAAACTTAGTAGTGATACCTTTAAATTCTTATTTTTTGAATACTTTGATATGAACAAGCTTCAATTTTTGTTTCTTGCAATTTTCCTATTGCCTTCACTATTATATTCTCAATTCACTATAAAGAGTGTTAATGTTGATATAACTCTGGATGATAATGGATATGCTCAAGTTCAGGAAACCATAAGATTCTATGTTCATGGTGATGAAGCCCAGGCAAACTATTTATCCGGATTAAATAACAATGAGCTCTCCTTTTGGTCAAGTACTACAAAACTTTCGGACATTCGTGTGCATTTTAACAGTAAAA
>JAQTSF010000109.1 GCA_028711485.1 Candidatus Iainarchaeum sp. | reverse complement strand
AAAAGAGAATGAGATTTATGAAAAATTGACTTTAAACATTCGGGAAATTCCAAATTTGATGCACGAAGAGGTTCCTATTGGAAAAGATGATTCTGAAAATGTGGTGCGGAAAAAAATTGGTAAGGTTTCCAGATTTGATTTCCCGATTAAAACGCACGTGGAAATTATAGAAGAGTTAGGAGTTACAGATTTTGATGCGTCAGCGAAAACATCTGGCAGTGGATTTTATTACTTGAAGGGGGAACTTGGTTTATTAAATCGCGCGTTGATAAATTTTACGATTGATTTTATGGTAAAAAAAGGATATGTTTATATTGAACCTCCTTTGATGATTTCGCGTGAAGTTGCGGCAGCAGCAGGAGACTTGGTGGCGTTTGAAAACGCATTATACAAAATTGAAGGTGAAGAAACTTATTTAATTCCTACAGCAGAACACGCGATTTTGGGTATGCTTTCTGGCAAGACGATTAAAGAAGAAGATTTGCCCCTGAAATTTTTTGGATACTCGATGTGTTTTAGAAAAGAGGTTGGTAGTCATGGTGTTAATGAAAAAGGGCTTTGGAGAACTCATCAGTTTAATAAAGTTGAACAGTTTATTTTTTGTCATCCGAAAGATTCTTGGAAGTATTATGATGAATTGAAAAAGAATTCAGAGGAAATTATGAAAATACTCGAACTTCCCTATAGGCGGATTGAATGCTGTTCAGGGGATTTGGGGAACTGGAAATCTAGGAGTGAAGATATTGAAGTTTATCGTCCTACGATTAAAGATTATGGGGAAATTATGTCTTTAAGTAATTGCACTGATTTTCAGGCACGAGATTTGAACATAAGAGGATTAAATAAAAAAGGAGAAAGATATGTTTTGCACACATTAAATAATACTGCGATGGCAACTTCGCGAATGATGGTGGCTATTATTGAGAACTATCAGCAAAAAGACGGAACTATTAAGGTTCCGAAAGTTTTGGTTTCTTATATGCATGGTAAAAAAATCATCGGAGTCAAAATTAACAAGAAAGTGTGATAAATTTCTTTTGTTAACTTGGAGAAAACTTGTAATCATCGCAATTTTGGAAATTGTTCCCCTTTTATTGTATCTTCAAAAACCTACTTTTTTTATATTTAAAGAGGCAGTTTTCTTTTCTTTAGCAATTTGTATTATTCCTGTTTATGTTTTGACAGGACTTACTTATAGTTTGATTCGAATAATAAAGAATAAGGGATGAATCTTTTAGATGGGAGGAGAGGATAAACTTTAAAAATTCAATTGTATCGGTATTTATGTGCCTACGTGGTCTAATGGCTATGACTCATCCCTGTCGCGGATGCGATCCGGGTCCGATTCCCGGCGTGGGCGTTTTTTAATAACGATTACTACCTTTAAAATAAGAGCAAATTAAAAATGAAAAAAACAACGGAAGGGTGTGGATGTTCTGGAGAGTGTGGAAGTGAAAGTTTATGTAGTTGTGGTGATATAGGCAATCATCTTTGTATGCTTTCAAAACCTGCAAACAGATTCGATGTAGATAAAATTAAGAAATTGGTAGATAACCCAAAATTCTTCTGTACGTGTTGTGGTAGAGTTGCAAACAAGAAAGAACATCTTTGTAAACCTATTCTGCTTAAGAAATAAATTTTACATCTCTTTTTATAGAATCTTTTCATAAGATTAGGACTTTTTTGTGGTAAGAATTGAAAATAAAAATTGTGAATTTATTTATCTTCTATGCCTGTTATCTCTTCGAGGTTTTCTATTGAAATTATTTCCCCGCTGAGGTCTTGTGAATCTGCTATCCCTTCTTGAGGACTCTATTTGTATTCTTACGATTTCAATCTGCGGGAGTTCGACAGGTGTTATAGAAATTTCATTTGAACGCATCAGGTTCCCGAATTTTTCATAATCTCTGCTGGCAAGGATTGTTATTGCTTTTCCTTCTTTTCCCGCCCGCGCAGTTCTTCCAATTCTGTGAATATAATCTTTTGTTTCTTGAGCAACGTCATAATTGTATACATGGCTTACACCTGTAATGTCTAATCCTCTTGCTGCGACGTCTGTGCAAACTAAAACGCCGGAATTTTTCTCCTTGAATTCATTTAAAATTCTTAATCTTTTTTTCTGTTCTAAACCACCATGAATTGCTTTTGCTTTAATTCCTGCATTGATTAAATTATTGATGACAAAATCAACATTCCTTCTTGTGCTACAAAAGACTAAAGTGAGATTTGATTCTTCTTTTTTTAATAAATGAACTAATAGCGAGAACTTTTTTCCATCTGGAACATCGTAATAAACTTGCGTTAATTTTGTTGGGTCAACAAAAGATTCTACTGAAATTTCTACTGGTTCTTTCGTGTATTTTTTAGCAAGGTAATCAATGTCTGGGGAGATTGTCGCAGAGAACATCATCGTTTGTCGTTTTTTTGGGCAGTCATTAATTATTCTTTCAACATCTTTTCTAAAACCCATATCAAACATCCGGTCTACTTCATCTAATATTAAAATTTTAACAGCATCTAATCTTAATGTTCTTCTACTGAGATGATCTAGGATTCTACCGGGTGTTCCAACAAGAACATCTGTTGTGTTAAATTGTCTCATTTGAGCTCTAATATCAACTCCCCCATAAACTGCTAAAACATTTAGATTCTTTTTTATTCCAAAATCTTTTATTGAGTTTGCGACTTGTTCCGCGAGTTCCCTTGTGGGAGTTAAGATTAATGCTTGAATTTTTCGAATTGGTTTGAGATTTTCAATTATTGGAGATGCGAAGGCTAGGGTTTTTCCACTTCCCGTTGCAGAACCTCCTAT
>JAQTSF010000108.1 GCA_028711485.1 Candidatus Iainarchaeum sp. | reverse complement strand
AAATATATTAACAGCACTAATATATATTAGAATTTTTATATGTGATTGGTATGGGTAAGAAAATAAAAGTTGCAGCAGTGGGAATCGGAAACTGCTTTTCAGGTCTTATACAAGGGATAGAATATTATAGATTACATCCTGAGAGAACAATTACAGGAATAATGCACAATGAAATGGCAGGATATTCTATACATGATATTGAATTTGTTTCAGCATTTGACGTTTCAAGGAAAAAGGTAGGTGCTCCGTTGCACAAAGCAGTTTATGCAGAACCTAATTTAGTTAAATGGGTGAAACTTCCGGAATCAGATGTTATCGTAAAATCTTCTCCAGTTTTAGACGGAGTAGGTTTATATGTTAAGGATTTAATTCAGCCAATAAACAAAAGACCTGTCGAACAAATAAAAGAAGAAATTCTTCAGGAACTTGCTGATTCCAAAGCAGAAATAATAGTCAGCTATTTACCGGTTGGTTCTCAAAAAGCAACAGAATTTTGGGCAGAAGTAGCTCTTGAAGCAGGAACTGCTTTCATAAATTGTATCCCTGTATTTATAGCAAGTAATATAGAATGGAGAAAAAAATTCAAGGACAAGAAACTTCCTTTAATAGGAGATGATATAAAAGGTCAGGTGGGAGCAACAATAATCCACAGGGTTCTTGCAAAAATTTTTACTGATCGTGGAGTTGATCTTGAAAGTACCTACCAACTTAATGTAGGAGGAAATACTGATTTTATGAACATGCTTGAAAGAAGCAGACTTGAAAGCAAGGAAATTTCAAAAACCAACAGTGTTCAAAGCCAGCTCAAAACTCCTCTTCCAAAAGGAAGAATACATATAGGTCCAAGTGATTATGTTGAATTTTTGGGAAATACAAAAATAGCATTTATTAGATTGAATGGAAGGCAATGGGGAGACAGACCAATGAACCTTGAATTAAGACTCGATGTTGATGACAAATCAAATTCCGGAGGAATTGTAATAGATGCGATAAGGGCTGCAAAAATCGCTTTAGATAGAAAATTAGGAGGAGCACTATATTCAACTTCTGCTTATCTAATGAAGACCCCTCCACAACAAATGAGCGATGATGAAGCAAAAGAGGCTCTTGAAAATTTCATTCTTGGAAAAAGGGAAGATTGATGCTAAAAAATAAAATCAATTCAGATAAATTATTAAGTTTTTTTTCAATTATTCCTCTTCATCCTAATCATATAACCATTATTTCAGTAATCACAGCAATCTTTGCTTTTTTTATTTTTTATTACGACCCTTTAATTTCTATTGTTTTATTTTGTTTATCTTTTTTTATAGATGCATTAGATGGGGTAGTTGCAAGAGCAAAAAACCTAATCTCAAAAAAAGGAGCTTTTTTGGATGGAATTTCAGATCGATTGGTTGAATTTATTCTATTGCTACTATTAATACTAAATTTTGGTTCAGATCAATTATTGTTAATTTGTTTTACATTTACTCTATTTTTCGGAACTTGTATGACCTCTTTTATAAAAGCATATTCTCATCATCAAGGTTTGCTTTCGGAAAAAGATTCAAAAAAGATGTCCGGAATATTGGAAAGAGCTGAGAGAGTTATTTTACTAATAATTACGTATATTCTACTTATTTATTACCCTATATATTCCTTGTATTCTGCAGTTTTGATTGCAATATTTAGTTTTATTACTTTCATTCAAAGATTATTTTATATATTATCCAAATAAAACTCTTTTAGTTCTTAATATTGTGTTCCCTTTTCCTCTATGACTTTGAATTCTTCTTTTATCTCTGACAAAAGCTTCTCTTGCTCTTGCACATACTGTATCACACATACTCCCTTGTTCACTTTTTCTTCCAGATCCAAACCAGCGATATGTTTCATCTTTTAAATGGCCTACAAAAAGTATTCTATTATGTACTATTTCATCATAACTATGACCATATAAATCTCCCTCATACATTTCTGCTCTAGGAAATCTAGAAGATTCACATCCGGTTATAAATCCATAAGGAGTTACTCTTAACTCTGTTCCTTTATTTATTCTTTCAACGCTTTCCATGAAACCCAATACTTTTTCTTGTGTTATATTCCCTGCAGTTAAACATTTTGGAAGTCCGCAGGCTCTTCCCATTTCTCTTAATCCATTTGAGTGCATTAAAAGATATAAAACAGGTTTTGTTTTGTCAGGTACTCCTGCGTCACTCCTTAAGTGTAATTCAAATTCCATCATAATTTCATCTGCAAATCTAAAATTATCATGCAACCATCTATAAAATTCAGTTCCCACAAATTCAGAGCGGGTTAGAAAAGGGAATCTTGCTCTTTCTTCAGAAGTTACTTTTGCAGCACTCTCTTCAGAAAAAACCATAACTTTTAATAAAATAGGATTAATCACTCCAGATTCTTTCAAAATTCCCAACGTTCTTTTTATTTTATATTCATGTATTCTATCCCCGAATGGATGATAACTTACTGTAACTGCAAGCTTACTTTTACCAAAACCACCCATCATTTCTTTTGCTCTTCGTAACATTTCAGGAGCAACTGTTCCATTTATTCCACCAGTAAATATCTCTATATCAGAAATAAATTCAGAAATAACAGAAATTAAACCTAAGAAATCTCCATATTGAAAAGGATCTCCTCCACCAGCAAGCAACGTTTTTCTAAAATCCCGATCAGTATAACCCATTTCTATTAGGCGAGATCTTACCTCATCATTTATAAATGTCTTATAAGGTAGATCAAAATAGCCTGATGCCAATAAATTACGTATATCTTCAAGAGGCAAATCCAATCCACTAAGAGTGCTACTATCTCCACAATGTCCGCATGCATTCCCGCA
>JAQTSF010000107.1 GCA_028711485.1 Candidatus Iainarchaeum sp. | reverse complement strand
ATGGATTTAAATAAGTATTTTCATAAAAAATAATAATGAATAATTCGGCAGTATCTATAATATTTCCAGTGTATAACGGATCAAATATACCTAATATTATTAATAAACATATAAATTACTTACAAAAAAAATATAAAAATCTTGAAATAATAGTAATAATTGATAAAGCTACAAAAACAGAAATTAATAATATAAAAAGAGAAATAAAAGATTCGATTGTAGTGAGTAATGATAAAAGATTAGGAAAAGGAAACGCAATCAAACAGGGATTTAGAATTGCAAAAAATGATATTATAGGATTTGTAGATGTTGACGAACATATTCAGAATAGTGATGTATTAAAAATAATAGAAAAAATAGAAAAAAATAGAGTAGCAATAGGAGTAAGAAAACTAGAGCAATATAACTCATTAATTAGGAAATATTTATCTAAATTCTTTAACTTATATGTAAAAATACTGCTTAGTTTAGATATCGATGATACTCAATGTGGAGTAAAATTTTTTAGAAAAGATAAGATACAATACATTTTAGAAAAATCAAAAATTAATGGTTTTGCAATAGATGCAGAGATATTGTACTTACTTAAGAAAAATAATGAAAAAATAGTCCAAGTTCCTATAAAATGGAAAAATGGAAGTAAAAGTACGGTATCTTTTTTATCAATAGTAGAAATGGCTATAAATGTTTTGAGAATTAAGATAAGAAAATAAAAAAATTAAAGATAATTTATCAACATTCGGTAGTAATATCAGATTTTCCTAATAATAAACTAAGGAACACAGGAACTACTAAGTAAATTAAACCACCGATTACTGCACCAACAAACATTGAGGTTGCCCATACGTTTGCTCTTGCTCTTGTTTCTGCACCTAGTACCTGACCAGCTGCATAAATAATTGCTGCAAGAACTACTAAGATAAGCATTGTTGCTGCCATAACAGTTTTAACTATAGTAACTATACCGCATATGGCAGAAGTAATTGTATCTGCTGCAGAATAGGACATAGAAACTAATGTTAATATTAAAAATATACTTAGAAAATAACCTCCTAATTTTTGAATGTTCATTTGTTATTCACCTTTGAAAAATGTATATAAAGAAAGATTTAAAAAATAGCTATTTTTTTTTAATTCTCATTAAAACAATAGAATTGTTATATATTATAGTATAGTTATCTAAAAAATAGGATGTTGCATTACATTCATCTCGAAACAGAAGTATATAGTCATTTTGGGGGTATGCTAAATCAGTTATAACTTTAGAAAAATAAGAGTTATAGATTTTACAATCTTTTACATTAATTTGATTAACAGTAATATTACGCGTAGAATAATGATCAAAATCACTTAGTATATATGTTTTTGATTTTAGAGGATTATACCAATAAGAAAAAAGATCTGTAGTATAAACTGAATTTTTTTCGATTGTAATATAATGCTGAGCATGTAGATAAGGTTGAATAAAAGCATAGCTAACATTAAGACGTGATGGAACAAAAAGATACTGAATAGAAGAGTTTTCTTCAATATAATCTTGTAAGGATACAATTAAGGAAATTTCTTCATGTGAATCGTAAAACGCTACAAAAGTATATACTATGGCACTAATAAGAAATATTAGTAGAATAACAAAAAAAATAGGTTCTTCGATTTTTGAAACTTTTGGAAATGTAAGAATTATAAAAAATATGAAAAAAGGAAGTATTCTAGAGGATAAAAATTGCCATTGCGGGATAGATTCTGGTAAAAATAAGAATAATATGAATAAAATTGACAAAAACAATATATATTTTTTAAAATTTAATTTATATTTGGAATAGTATATATATATTAAAAAAATCAAAACAAAGAAAAAACCAACTGGGGAAAATGCAAATAGTAATGAAATTTTAAATATAAATGTTGAGATGCCATGTTCCAAAGATAGAAATTTATCAATGATTGAAGTGATAAAAAGATTAGTGTCGGAAATAATAATAGAAGACGAAAACCAATAGAGTAATAACAGGATAAACGGTGTTAAATAAAGAAAAAATTTATAATCTTTAATCTTTTTCCAATCAAAACAAACTATAGTTAATAATAAAAGAAAAGAAGTTGCTAAGTGAAAAAATGATAATAGAATTACGCTAACAGAAATAAGAAGATAATTAGATTTAGCTTGATACAATTTAGTAAATAACAAAAAGTATACGGGAATGGATAACATAAAGCCAAGAAAACCAAAATAAAAGAATACATTGAACAAAAATAAAAGAGAGATCGTAGTTAGATAGGGATTATCTTTATTAAATATCTTAAAAAAATAATCCATTGAAAAATAGAAAACTAGAATATATAACGAAAGGAAAATCTTTGCTGAAATTAGTATTGGAAAAATCTGAGATAAAAGTAATATTACAATATGGGGTACAATTGCAGGCTTAAATAAATCAAATTCAAATGCCTCTGATAGATAGGGATCACCATGAATTATCTGATTGATTATATGAATAGTTGCAAGATGGTTTGGAAGATCATTTAAAGGAGGATAAGGGAAAAACCAAATTAGAAATAAATGGAAAAGTATAACTGCATAATTAAGGTATTTTATATTGATCATTGAAAAACCTAAAAAATAAAAAAATTAAAGATAATCTATGGACATTTGCCTGTAATATCTTCTGCTGATCCTCCTAATAAAGCTCCTAAGAACACAGGAACTACTAAGTAGATTAAACCACCGATTACTGCACCAACAAACATTGAGGTTGCCCATACGTTTGCTCTTGCTCTTGTTTCTGCACCTAGTACCTGACCAGCTGCATAAATAATTGCTGCAAGAACTACTAAGATAAGCA
>JAQTSF010000021.1 GCA_028711485.1 Candidatus Iainarchaeum sp. | reverse complement strand
ATAGTTGATTGAAAAAATGGATCAGTTACAAACTATTCACTTAGTAAGCACATCCATTTGAACTTCGTTCAAATCATTAATTTTTTTTCTTTTTTATCTATAAAAGTAATATTAATAAAGATATTCTCTATATCTTTATGTGAAATATCAAAAAGATATATTTACAAATAAAGTATCTTTCTTGTTTCTACTATTCCTTATTCTATTTTCAAGTATTGGATTCCCTGCAACCCATATAGTTTATACTTCAGCACCTTGTACAGCAGGAGATTTTACTCATGACGTTACTGGAATTTCAATTCAGACAGTTATTGACGATGGTACTGTTGCTCCAGGAGATATCATCTACGTTTGTTCGGAAGCAACAAATTATTCAGATAATATAATAATTAATAAATCAATTGAGATTCATGGTTTTGAGGGGCAAGTAAATATTACTGCACTTGATGATAACTTACCTGTTTTTTATATTTATGAAACTAATAATTCTGTTGTTAGTAATTTTACATTAAGCGGTTCTAGTACTTCCGGCATCATGATTAATAATTCTGATTATTCTACTATACTTAATACTATTTGTCATGATAATACACATAATTTTATTTTACTTGATAGTTCTTTTAATAGTCTTACAGAAAACCTAGCTTATAATGACGTGAATGGATCTTTTTCAATATTAGGGGAAAGCTCTTACAATAATCTTTCATTTAATACAGCGCGGGATATTGATGGAAGTTGTTTTTATTCAAATATTACATCAACGCATAGTACTCTAAAATTCAACACAGCTTATAATTGTACAAACGGTTTTTCACTACAAGGAAATTTTACTATTGCAATCAATAATACTGCGTATAATAATTCTGAGTTAGGTTTTTTTCATTCGGATCTAATAATACATTTGTAAATAATACTGCTCATCATAATCTTATTGGTTTTATCTTACAACAAACACATAACAGTTTTTTCGAAAATAATCCAAGTTACAATAATACACTTGGAGGATTTTTTTTAACACTAAGCTCAAACAATAATATAACTAATAATGAAATCTACAATAATAGTGGTTTTGGTATATGGTCTCAATTGAGCTCTTACATTAATATTTCTTATAACTCCCTTTTAGATAATGGAATTTTTGGTCTAGTATTATATCAGAGTGAACAAACCAATATCTTAGAAAATAACGTATCAAATAGTTATTATGGATTTCTTTTAAATTCAAGTTCGAGTAATAATCTCTCATCTAATATTGCATATGAAACATATAGCAATGCATTCTATCTATCATCAAGCTCGAATAATAATCTTTCAAATAATTATGTGTATAATACTTCAATTGGTGGCAATGGTGATGGTTTTCAACTGGATTTAGGTTCAAATAATAATATTCTTATCTATAACTACGCCTATAATACTACTGGAGAAGGTTTTAATTTAGAGGAATGTTCAAATAATACACTTTCACATAATTTTGCAATTAATAATCATGATGGTGGTTTTGGTATCGTTCAAAGCTCAAACAACACTCTTTTCAATAACACAGCATATTTCAATGAATATACTGGTTTTTATCTAGAACAAAGCTCAAACAATAATCTAACGTTTAATGAAGCTTATAATAATTCTGAATATGGTTTTCATATTCTTGATAATTCAAATAATAACTATATTGCTTATAATGCTGCATTTAATACTAGCGTGGATGGCATAAGGATAGAAAGAAGTTCTTCTAATAATATAACATATAACTCCTTATATCAAAATGAGGGTGGTTTAGCGCTTCGAAATAATTCAAATAATAATATTGTCTCCAATAATGATGCATATAATAATATCAATATTAGTTTTTATTTAAACTCAAGTCATAATAATATTTTAATTGAAAACAATGCTTCTTTAGGTCTGATTGGTTTTGTTTTGGACTATTATTCAGAAAATAATACACTTTCAAATAATTTAGTATATGATGTATCTCTACTTGGTTTTATTATAGACAGTAGTATAGAAAATACTTTATCAAATAATATTGTAAATATCTCTAATATGGGTTTTGGTTTTCATTTAGCATTTGATAATTATATATCTAATAATTTAGTATATAACATATCTCTTGGTTTTGTCTTTAGTGATTCAGAAGTTTCCTTTTCAGGAAACAATTATGTTTATGAACTAGATCCAAATGGTTATGAAGTTAATTTAGAAAATAGTACTCTTAGAACAGGAAATTATAATATTTCAACTGAAAATTTAAATTTTAGTTTAATACGTGCAACTAACGTTTCAATAAAAGTAGTAGATTTAGATGTCGGAATAAATCTAACAGGTATTATACAATCAGCAAGTGGAAACTATTATGGATTAAATGTTACAAACACTTCTTCAACAGCAATATTAAATCCAAAATTATTCTATAATGCTTCAAATGTGTCTGATGGTTATGTTGCTGGATTAGGAAAATATAATGACATAGAATGGTCCTTAATTTCACCTTCTTATATGGAGACTTTAGGAGGTTCATCTTATGTAAGAGGAATAGCATCATCATTCAGCTGTTTTGCACCAATGGAATATATCTACACACCAAAACTTATAGATAAAGATGATCCTGAAATTAAATATACTCCAACCTTAGAAAAATATCTCTTTAATTGTTCAACTGGAGGAATACAAATAAAAGCCTCTTATTTAGAAAATCCATTATATGATCTAGGAATAACTCTATTATCAACCAAGAAATACACAAACAATAATGGAATAGTTTCCTTTACTATTACTTCTAATGGAGATTATACCTTTACTTCCGAAGCTACAGGAACCTATAATTCAAGAACTTTAATATTATATAATTTAATTCTCTGTCCCGACGAACAAGAAATTGATGGCGATGGGGAAGATGAAGAAACAGAAGAAGAGATTGAGGAAGAGGAACAGGAAGAAGAAACAGAAGAGGATACACAACAAGAGGCAGAGGATGCAATAAAGGAAGCGGAAGATGCAATAGAAGATGCTATAAAAGATAAAAAAGACACCTCAAAAGCACAGGAAAAATTATATCAAGCAAAAGATGCCTATGAGTTAGGAGATTATGAATTAGCTATATATTTAGCAAAGGAAGCTAAAATACTTGCATTAGATGCTGAACTTATAAAAGAGATACCTGAAAAAGATGATGAAATTGGAAAAATAGAAGAGAAAGAGGGTTTTGAGTTTAATTATCTAATTGCGATATTAATACTTTTAGTTGCTATCTTGCTTGCTATCCATTTCTACCTAAAAAAATCCAAAAATAATTATAAAAATTAGCTAAGGCTGCTCCCATTCAATTTCAAAATATTCATACTCACTTTTAGGAAGCTCTATTCTTCTTATTCTATAATATGTTACACTGCTTTCCCTATCTGCAATGGCCATGAGCATCTCAAGCCCGAATTCTTTACATTCTCTCAATGCCCTTGCAAGCTCCTCCCCTCCTAAATATTCATCTTCACTTAAAGAAAACATAAAATATTTAGGTTTTCCTTCTTTAGGAGTTTCTATACCTCCTTTTTTTCTATGATATAAAAGAAAATCAACATTCAATCTTTTAGAATTTATTTTAGTATTAATCTCTTTACCAGGAATTGCAAGTATAAATGTTTTTTTCACAGAATGAGCAACTCGTATTGCCCTTGCCCATTCTGATATGAGCATTTTACTCCTTCTTGAAAACACATGAACAACATGTTTGGAATGAATCCATTTATCTGTTAAAATAGGAGAAGCACCAGGGGTATATATCCTAAAATGGGTTCCAAATTTGAAACCGCTTTTAGTTACGTATCCGCTTTTTCTCCATTCTTCATAAACAGAATACAGATCTGAAAAATACTTTATTCTTTCTTCTGCGAGTTTAATTACTTCCTCAAGAGAAGAATTGGAAAGAGACAATCCTCCATGCTTTATCATGAATATTGTTTCATAAATATCCAATTTCCCTATTTTTCCTCTATGATGCGCCTTGTATGTTCCAAACTGACCTATCCAATATCTTTCATAAAGCTCCTTTGCAGCAATTTCATCATCCACAACAGTTATCATATCATCTGGAAAAAATACACCGTTTATAGAATATGCATCTGGTTTGAATTGTTTATACTTATATTTTTTTTCAACTTTTAAATCTGATTTTTCTTCTATTTCCGAGGAATATCTTGCTATCAATCCTCTGTCTCTCCAATCTTTATAAGTCATATACCTTGCAAAAAATTTTTTCCTTTCAGTATATCTGGATGCTATTTCATTGAAAGTATAGGTATTACCGCTTTCATCATAGCATTTACCATTTCTTATATCCATCAAATATAACGCTTCTTCAGGATAAAGGGTTATTTCACCCTTTTTCATATCACCATAAAATCCTTTTGAAAGTGCGGTTACATCCTCTGGAGTTTTAACATATATTGCATTATTTTTTCTATCCAGTTCTAATTTTATCATTTTTATTCCTCCAATAAATTCAGCGGGAATTCAGAGTAATCTCTAATAATTGCAGAACAACCTTTTAATTCTGATTCTTTTTCCTTTTTCTCAGAAAAAAATACACACTTCGCGCTAGTTTTACGTGCAGCTTGAACCCCTACAATAGAATCTTCTATTATTATACAATTACTTATATCCACTCCTATTTTTTTTGCTCCAAGTAAAAACACTTCAGGATCAGGTTTTCTGTTTTTAACCTGGTCTATTCCGCATACTGCTTGAAAATATTTTCTTATATTATTTTTTTCTAAAATGTACTCTATACTATCTGTTCTGCTCCCAGAACAAACAGCTTTTTTTATTCCTTTATTGTCCAACAAATTGAGAAATTCCAAAAGTCCTTTTTTTAACGGTATTTCATTATTTTTAATATGATCCCAGAATCTATCTCTTCTTTTCTTGATCCATTCTTCAGTATTATGCTCTATCTTATTATCATTAAACAAAGTTTTCATTATGTGATCAGAACCTGTTCCTTCAAATTTTTTCCATTCGTCTTCCATTATTTTTATCCCCAATTCCTTCAAGGTTTCATTAAAAGTTCTATAATGTAGGGGTTCTGTATCTGCAATTACGCCGTCAAAATCAAAAAGTATTCCCTTAACCATAAATTATTTTCATTAAGTAATTTTAAATAACTTTATTCTCTAACATATATCATGAAAAATACTAACTTTTTGCTTGCAATATTTGCAATGTTTATTTTATTTTTTGGATGCATTAATCTTGATGTTGATCAACAACCAGAAGAAGAGGATGATTCAGAAAAACAAACATTAAATCCCTCATTTAATATACTATACCCTGCTAACTCTGCAGAAATAGAAAGTAGCACTTCTTCTATGGATTTAGAAATACTTTTAACTACCTCACAACTTTATCTTACTTCTCCATCCTCGCAAAATGTTCATGGACAAGGTTATTTTATATTAAAATTAGACAACTCAGTTTCAGGTGCAGTTTTGGATAATTTTTATAAATTTGAAAATGTTGAATTAGGACAACATACACTGATTGTTGAATTTGTAAACAATGACGGTTCCTCCTACACTCCAAAAATTTCAAAAACCATTACATTCTCAATTAAATTAAAAGAAGAATCCCATATCTCTGATACTTATACTGTTATTCTTGAAAATGGGGTATTTACCCCAAATACATTATCTATAAAAAAGGGAGATATCCTTTTAATTACAAATAATGAAATAATGCCCCATGCATTTAAAATTTCAAATTTAGAAAATTCTCCTCCTTTAAAAAAGGGCGAGACTTTTGAAGTTGTGTTCTCTGATTCAGGAGAATATAAAATAACTTCACTTATGATTCCTACTATTTCACTGGATATAACAGTTGAATAAACAAGGGCCCGTAGCGCAGCCAACTTTATATCATACTCTGTATTTTATAAAGTCTGTAATGGATAGCGTAGCACTCTCCTAACCCTAGGCAAGGGGAAGCATCCCCTCGCCTTAGGGCTCACCTACTCCCCTCAAAATTGAGGGATAATTTGAGCTGAGAAAGGTGACGGTCGTGGGTTCAAACCCCAAGCCTTTGGACTTATGCCTTTCTTATGGGCAAAGGCTAGGGCTTACCCAAAACCCATCCGGTTTTATTGGGTTGGTGAAAATCCCACCGGGCCCGAATTTCCTTTGTTTACAGTTAGTGTTCCAAATAATAAGGTATTTTTATGAAGATTGATAATAAATTTTTATTAAGGGTTGGAATTGCATTATTACTACTATTCTCTCTTTATCTTGCAGGCGCAGGAATAGAATTTTTATTACTATTTGGTCTTATTTACCTAGTTATTATACTTTTAAGGGAAAAAATGGACAACCTGTTAAAAAATAAGTTAGAAAAATACTTTCCAAATTTTGATAAATGGCCGTTATGGTCCAAATCAATAATTCGAGTTCTGATCATCATTTTAGCATATTTTATAATAAAACAAATATTATTTTTTGGATTATCTCTATTAGGTTTTGATTTACAAAAAATTCTTTTAGATTCGTTAGGTGTTGAGTATGATTCCTGAAATTGCTGATCTTCTAAAAACTTCTATTGAAGAATGTCTTGAAGAAGAAGTAGCAATATCCTTTTCAGGAGGTTTAGATAGTTCATTAATTGCGAGTATAGCCGGAAAATGTTCTTTTCCGCACCTTTTTTCCTCCGGAATCGAAAATTCAGAGGATATTGTATACTCAGAAGAAGTTTCAAAAATCTTAAAACTTCCCTATGAAAAAATTATTTTAGATGAATCAGAAATACTTAAGTTATACTCTGAGATTTACAGAATAATTCCTACCGAACTTTTAAAAATTGAAATACTCATTCCCATTTATGCATCTGCAAAAGCCGCATCAAAAAAGAATTTTTCAGTTATGCTTCTAGGCTCAGGAGCAGAGGAATTATTTGTAGGTTACAATCGTTATTATGCTTATTTTGAGGAAGGAAAGGATTTGGATTCTATTCTTAAAGAAGAATTCAGAACACTTAAGAAAAGAGACGTGAATCTAATTTCAAAAATAGTTAGAAAAGCTGGTCTTGAACCAAGATTTCCTTTTTTAAACGAAGAACTGGCAAAATATGTTTTCTCAATACCTCTTGAAAAAAGAATAGAAGATAGAGAACTAAAAAAAGGCCTTTTAAGAGAAGCATCTAAACTTCTAGGTCTTGCAGATATAGTAATTAAAAGAAAGAAAAAAGCTGCACAATACGGTTCAGGAGTGCATAAAGTTCTTATAAAAAATTCAGATTATATAAATGAAAATTATCCACCTAAAATTTAGCTCTTTCATGCGGATTACTTACTCTTGATTTCAGAAAACCTGTTTTTTCATCCCTTAAAACTATAATCCATTCTCCATTTATGGAAGTGCCTTCCCTGGTTTTTCTTTGAAAAGGTACTCCTATCTCCACCAATTGCCTATCTAGTGCAGTTCTAGTAGGCCACCAAATTAAATCTCTTTTTTCACTATTTCTACCATTTAAAGAACTCATAGCAACTAATGGTTTCTGAAAAAGAAAACCCCGTCTATCAGATACAGGGTTACCATTAGTTGTTTGTCTACATTTCATATATTTGTAACTTTAACAATTCTTTTAAAAGAATGTCCCATTTATTACATTCTGCTTTCCTTTTCTCTCATCATAAGTTCTTCTTTAACCAATGTTCCAAATTGTTCATTCCATTTCTTATGAGCTTCTTTGAAATCTATTTCACCATTTTCTTGTTCTAAAGAAGCCAACATTTTATTGGTGTAGGTATTGCATCTCAGAACAAAATCCAATTCTCTAAGCAATTTATCATTTGTTTTAATTGATGCTTCATAAATATCATAATACATTTTTGCCTTGAAAAATGCCTGCAAGATATATTGTTCAGGAGAAACTCCTGTTTCTTCACATCTTCTCATTAATACAGGAGGTATGAATGCAATATCAAGTTTTTTCTCTAATTTTGTGAAATCTATTTTGCTATAATCATAAGCAATTGCTTCAGGATTTTTTATAAATCTTGGTTCAAGAACACATTTTTCTATACTTATATCCCTTCTGAATTTAAAAATTTCAACAAATCTTTTATTCTCAAGATCACTCTCATATTCAAAACCCAGAACCCTGTGCACTACTCCTCTTCTTCCAAATTTTATTTTTTTAAGGAAGGTATATCTATCAGTTGCAAACATACTTGCAGCCGGAATTCCGAAAACAAGTTCAAGCCTATCCTGTATATCTCTAAGGGATTCTGCGTGAAGATTGTATAATAAGAATACTCCTGGTTGAGTATTCAATAAGTTTATTATTCCTTGAACTGCTGTTTTTGATCGTACTTCATTTATTATAAGAGCGGAGTCACCCATTCTCAAAAGTGCATTTGCCATTGAAATAAGATCAAGTTCTCCTCCTCTTATTGTTCTTTCGTCAATATCTGAGCTCTGTACTCTTGCAGCTCCTATATGGAATCCTCTTTTTCTGAATGCTCTTACAGGAATTTCTTCAATATCTTGTATTGGTATTATTCTTTTTCTTGTGCCTATCGCAGAAATTTTAGATGCTGTAAATGCTGTTTTTCCAACTCCTTTCAAACCAAGAACTGCTTCACTGCATCCTAAACTTACAAGTACATCATCATAACCTGCAAAAAAAGGAGACATAGATTTGAAATAAAGATATTGAGAATAAGTAAATGGTGATTCTTTCATTATTCTAAGAGCTCCTTGAAATTCTTCAAAGGTTGCAGGAGGCCTTTGCATATGACATCGCATTGTTAATCTTTTCAATACAATATCTGCAATAGGATTATTTTCATCGAATTTTTTTCCTCTAAGTGTTTTTATTATATTTAAAAAAGCATGTTCAAGAAGATCTTTATTATATCTATATGTTGTATGACAAAGACCAAATCTTGCGTGTTCTATGTATATTGGAGAATTCTCACTATCTATGTAAATATCTGTTATATTATCTCTATCCAATGCAAGGGTTTCAAGATAGGATCCTAATCCCACTGTCCATGCGGCAACCTCTCTCCCCATAACAAGTGCTTCTTTTGGAGTGATCCTTACTCCTCTCATTATTGCCTGATCTAAGAAATATTGTCTATATTCTCTTGCCTTTAAATTAAATAATATGTTATAATCTTTATCCTCATTTGCCTCTCTCATATGATCATTTATTGCTTGAGCAACCAGTTTGGAAAGTGTTGGATCCATATTTTCCATAATATTATTCTCAGCAACATACAAGTAGGCATCTTCCCCAGGAACTTCATAAATCTGGACTTTTATTCCATAAGGAAGTTCATAACTTCCTTCTTTTTCTTTTACAGGAACTGCCCCTTCAGGAAGATCCATAATTATTGAATCAACAAAAAATAGACTTTTCAAACCAGTAAGGGAAAGAAATGCTTTTCTTAAGTCACCTGTTTTTTTAACTAAATCATAAAACTTTGTTTCTCTAAATCGTTTTTCAATTCCTTTGACCCATGCTCTGAAAGTCTGGTGTCCCTTCATAAATATGTTTTTTTCAGGTGTTCCTTCAGCATACTTTTCCAGTATATCCAAAGCCATTACCGGGCTTATAAATGTATATTCATAAAATTTTCTTATCACTTTTTTTCTTTGATCATAGAAAGGGTCTTGAGGCATTCCATAAATTTCCTCTTTGAGAAGTATATTTTCTATTTGTCTAATTATTCCAGCGTATTCTGTAAGTACTCTGGTTTTCTCTTTATCCAGTTCAATAACTACCTCTTCCTCGTATCTTATAACTTCAATTTCTTTTTCTATTGTTGATAAATCTTTTAAATGAAGATTCAAAAATTCTGGAGAGGCAAATTCATAAGGACATTTTGCCATATCTAAAATGGCTCTGGTACCCTCGAGATGTACGTTGCACATAAGCAGTTATCTTCCTTGAACTTTTTAAATTTATACTTCCTTGAAATTTTTAAGAAATACACCAAACAGATTATGTTTTAAATATTAATTTAGAACTATTTTTTATTGGATTGAAGCTCGTATGAGCTTCAAAAATTGAAATGAAGCATCATTTCAATGGATTGAAATCTTTGATTTCAAAAATTGCAATTTTAATAAGAAAAACAGAGGTAAAATTTTTATGGATTGAACGGCAATCCGTTCAAAAATAAAAATTTATATAAGACAAACAGAGGTAAAATTTTTATGGATTGAAATTTTAAAAAAAATTTCAAAAATAAAAATTTTAATAAGAAAAACAGAGGTAAAATTTTTATGGATTCATTAGATGATCTTCTAAATGTTTGCGCAAGTTCAGATTCTCATCAAATAAATTTAAAGAAAAAACTAGACCTTAAAAAATTAGAATCTATACTGTCAAAAGAATTCAAAATTATTGCTTCAACACCAGTTGTTTTATTATTAAAAACAAAAGAAGGAGGAATTTCAATATACCAGAGCGGAAAAATATTATTTAAAGATTTTGATAAGGAAAAAGCAAAAGAATTCGGAACAAAAATTTTATTACTATTAGGTGAGAATACCAAATGATGAAGATTGATTTTCATGTTCATACCTCGTTTTCAATTGATTCAACTATTTCTATAAAATCATTAATAAAAAAAAGCAATTCTCTTGGAATAATTCCTGCAATTACAGATCATAATTCTATTTCTGCAAACTCGAAATTTAAAGAATCAAATGCAAAATTTATACCTGGAGAAGAAATTAAGACAGATATAGGGGATCTTATAGGGTTTTATTTGAATGAATTGATTCCTAAGAATACCTCCTTTCTTGAAGCATTGGATAAAATACAAGATCAAGGAGGTATAAGTTATCTTCCCCATGGTTTTGATCCTCTTCGGTATAATATAGGAAACAAATTTCCGGAATATGCTAAAAAAGTGGATATTATAGAAGTATTTAATGCTCGCTGTATAACTTCAAAACCAAATGAATTAGCAATGAAATTTGCTTTGGAAAATAAAAAACTTTTTGCAGGAGGAAGCGACAGCCACTTTTTATTTGAATTTGGCAAGGTTTACACCGAACTTTCTGATTTTGATATAGAAAATCCCAAAAAACTCATTAATGCACTAAAGAAAAAAGTTAATATACACGGAAAATTAACTCCAAAATATGCAAAAGTGAGTTCTATATACTCGAAATTAAGAAGAATAAAAAAATCAATTTTTGGCTAATCTTTTAATGGATTCAATAACCAGTCTTGTTCCAGTTCCTGAGGCCCCAGCTCCAAGATAAGGATGAGCTTTATTATGGTCGACACCCGCGATATCCAAATGAACCCACTTACTTTCTCCTATAAATTCTTTCAAGAAAGCAGCTGCAGTTATAGTG
>JAQTSF010000020.1 GCA_028711485.1 Candidatus Iainarchaeum sp. | reverse complement strand
AATCTTTTATTTCTCTTTTTATATTATTAATTTCTGTTTTTGTAGCTTTATCAATTATTACTATTATTTCAAGATTTTTATATTTTTTTTGTAAGTAATTTATATGTTTATTAATAATATTAGGTACATTTGATCCGTTATACACTGGAAATATTATAGATACTGCCGAATTATTCATTATTATTTTTTATGAAAATACTTATTTAAATCCATTTACATAGCATTTATTTCAATGAAAAAAGAATTCTTAGAAATATACGTATACCCTGTATTAATTTTCCTAAGTCTATTCTATTTACTAGCCTATTTGTACATTCTATTTTTTATAGGCAATTTTGTTTTTCCTAGTTTAGAAGAGCTATTTATTGTTTTTCTTGGTTTTGCAATACTTTCTGGAAGTGTGAGTCGTATACTTTTTTCCTGGGGACCTTTTGTACTCCTTTTTATAGCTTTTCAGGCATTGAGGGGGGTTGCAGATAATCTAAATGAAAATGTAAATTATCTTCTTCCAATCGAATTTGAAAATTATTTTTTTAATGGCATATTAACTAATCATCTTCAAAATTTTGTATTTAATCTTACCCCCGATTTAGCAATGTTAATTATTTATTTTTCAGTTGCAATTTATTCCCTTCATTTCATTGCTCCAATGATTTTTGCTTATTTCTCATGGAATAAAAATCCTAATATTTTTATTGAATTTATGATTTCATTTACATTACTTTCTTATGCCGGATTAGTAACTTTCCTTTTTTTGCCTACTGCACCACCTTGGATAGCTTCTTTAGATGGTTATATACCTCAAATAAGTCATATATTATTAGAAACAGATAGTATTACTTTTTTTGGACTTTTGTATTTTATCATAAATCCTAACCATGTAGCTGCAATTCCCTCCCTTCATGCCGCATATCCCCTTTTAATCACCTTATTTATAATAAAATTATACGGTAAAAAAGCATTTCCTATTTTTATGTTTCCAATAATTATGGGTGTAATTCTTATTTTTCTTGGAGAACACTATTTATTAGATATTTTAATCGGTTTTGTTTATGCGTTAATTGCGTTTTATTTAGCTCCTATTCTATTTAACATAATTTTAAATAAAAAGAAATCTATTACACGGAAAACAAAATAAACTGTTAGGTTCTTTTTATATCAATGAATAGAAACCATTCAATAGATCTATTTCGTGGAATATCCGTAGTTTTAATGGTATTTTTTACTTTAATACTAAAACTCTCAAATTCCTTAATAGATGTATTAAACCATAACGTATCAGGTTCTTTTCATTTCGGAGATTTAGTCCTTCCTTTTTTTATATTTGCAAGTGGTCTATCGTTATCCTATTTTTTCAATAAAAGAAAAAAACTATCAAATATAAATTTCTTTTTGGATATCCTATACAGAATATTTATCTTAGGTATTATATGGGTGTTCATATCCCCCTTTTCATCAGGAATGCTGTTTGGGATGGATGAAATAGCACTAATACTTGTTCTCTTTATACTCCTTTGTCCTTTGATAAGATTAAGGGATGAATATTTACTACTCATCTCTCTCATTTTATTTATGTTATACCCTATCCTGTCTTATAATATAGATTTTTCTTATTATTTAGGAGGTTTTTATGCATCTATCTTCTATCTTCCAATAATTCTTTCAGGTTTTGCAATAGGAAGATCGATTATTAACAATACTCCAATTATTAAAAAAGTAATGCTTTTTTCTTTTATTTTATTTATTATCTTATTTTACCTCTTTCCAATAGATAAAATGAGAGCATCCCCCTCGTTTATGGCACTTTCAATTCTTCTTGCATCTCTTCTATTTCATATACTGTACAAATACCCTATAAAAAACAAAATTCTGCAATATTTAGGTAAAAATTCTCTAAGATATTGGGTTCTTATGTTTGTATTATTTATTATTCCAGTAAAATTACTTTACTTTTCAGGAGTTATACCTTTACCTATGCAATTTTCAACTATTGAAGCAATTTTTATATCACTAATTTTTTTGGTTGTTTTTGCACTAATTTCTTATTTTATAGATATATTTACTAATTTTCTATCAAAAAAACTTAATAGGCTCAATCAGATAAAAAGATCATAATTTTACCATATAATTATCTTAAAAATCTCGATCGAGTATACACCTTAAAAACCTATCTCTTCAATAAATATAAAGTATAACTTATTTATGGTGGTATAATATGGGATTTAAAAATTATATTTTTAAAGAATTTAAATCCCCGGAGGCGGATTTAAATGGGAATTAGACCAGCAAGAAGTATCAGGGACGCAGATAAACCCCCCTGGACAAGATATTCAAAAACAAAACCAAGAAGATCATACATAAAATCCATGCCTCACAAGGACTTAAATCAGTACAGAATGGGAGTGGAAAAACCCGATTATGATTTAGCGGTTCATATGGTTAGCCAGCAGGATATTCTTTTAAGGGATAATGCATTAGAAAGTTCAAGACAATCTGCAAATAAACAACTGGAACTAAAAGTGGCAGGAAATTACTTTTTCCTTATAAGGCCTTATCCTCATCATGTTATTAGGGAAAACAAGATGATTGCAGGAGCAGGTGCAGACAGGCTTCAGAAAGGTATGAGAAAAGCATTCGGAAGACCAGTTGATAGAGCTGCAAGAATTTCCAATGGTCAAAAAGTATTCTCAATCTACACCTATAAATCAAATCTTCCAAGCGTAAGAATTGCTTTGGATAGAGCAATGAAAAAACTATCAGGAAATTATAGAGTGGAAATTAATGAATCTGCACCAAAAATCTGAAGGTGAAAATTTTGAAAGATGATATAATAGTGGATGATGCAATTATAAGTACGGATGTGGATAATTTAGTAAAAATTCTTTCAAGAGAAAAAAGATTGGAACTCTCAGATCTTGCAAGGAAATCCGGACTTCCAAGACATGATGTTGAAAAATGGCTTAAAATTCTTGAAGAAGAAGGATATATCCGATTGGAATATAATTTAACCAGAATAATCGCTATATGGTCAGGCATAGAAGGAGAATCAAATTTAAGTTATGAAGAGGAAAGGGAGGAAACCCCAGTTAAAAAAACCGAAGAATACAAATATTCTGAAACAGAAGAAAAAAAACCTTCTTATGAAGAAGAAACTGATGAAATAACTTTCAAACCAAGTGATTTTGAGGATTCTGAAAAAGAAATTCCCTATGAATATTCTGAAGAAGATTCTGAATCACTTAAGGAATCCGAAGAAATAGTTGATGATATAGTTGAAAAAAATGTTCCAGAATCCGAATATGAATCCGGGGAAAAAGAGGAAATTAATCTGGAAGAACCCTTAGATACTATTGAAGAATTAAAACTAGAAGAACAATTCCCCATAGAAAAACCAAAAAGCAAAAAAACACAGAAAATAAGCAAAATAATTTCAAAATATTTAGAAGAAATTTCTGCTCAGAAAGAAGAATTAAGGAAATTAAAATTACAAAAACAGGCATTATACAAAGAAAGAATTCTTCCTCTTGAAAGCAAGATGGGTTCTGATATAACTCTTTTTATGGAGCTTCTTCTTAAAAAAGAGCAAAAAATAATCGAACTAAAAGAAAGAGCACTTCAAATTCCAGAAAGAATGGGAGAGCTTGACGAATTGAATAGAACTGTTGAAAAAATAGATGTCGAAGTTTCTAGCGTTCTTTCAGAAGCAAAGAAAAAATTGGATTCTCTTTTAGAAAATACCAAAAGTTCAAAAGACAAACTTGCATCAGAAATAGAAAAAACAATGGAAATGACTGAAGCTGAAAAATCTCGGGCAGCACTTCTATCAGAAGACCTTAAAAAAATAGAATTTATCTATGAAGAAATAAAACACAATATTCAAAATGCTGAATCTAAAATAAGAGATCTGAATCATCATATGTCCTCATTGAAATTATCCTTAGATGATGTATCCGAGGCTAGGATGGATCTAAGAGAACAAATTGAAGATATTGAAAGAATAGCAGTAAGAAGGGAACAACAATTAACTTCACTCACAGAAGAATTCAGTGAAATAGAAAGATTAGAAAATGAAATAAGGCAGTATGTAAAGACTTATGATGAAAAGATCGCAGAAATCAAGAACTATCTAGTTATGGGAGATGAAGAACTCTCAGAACTCAAAAAATCTGCAAATGCTCACCACATAAAGAAATATTTAAGGGATCTTGAAGACTTAGTTAATGAATACGATACTGAATTAAAGGATGCAATTGAACTTGATCAGAGCATAGAGGAAAAAATGGATGCTGCAAAGAAAAGATTAAACACTTTGATTTCTGAAAGCAAGGATGCAATAAAAGGGATGTATCACAGGGCAGAGGAGCATGAAGATTTTGAAGAAGTATCAGGAAGAGTAAAAGGAATTCAGTTTAAAGTTCTTGACTCCTTGGAAAGAAAATCAGAGGAAAGGATGGATGCTGATTTAAAAATTTCTTCAATTAAATCAGGTAGAACATCAAAAAGAAAGAAAGTGAGAAAAAAACCTTCTTCTAAAACTAATGGTAATGGAAAAAAGAATGGAAAAAACGGAAATGGAAAAAAATCAAAAAAGAATGGAAAAAAAACTAAAAAAAGATAATCTACTCTTTTTTTCTTGTTCTTACTTCATCTATTATAGCCAACCAGGAATCCCCTATTTTCATTAAATAATTCCCAAAAGTTTTACTTAAAGATACTTTCATAGGCCTGAATTTCCTGTTTTTTTCAAGAGGAATTATTGTATCTCTTTCAACTTTTATCATACCTACTCTTCTCAATCTGGGCATTACCCGGTTATAAAATGTAGCTTTGGAAATTCCATTGCTTTTTACATATTCTGAAATATCTTCTCCAGTAACTTTTTCTTTTTCCAATAATACTTTAAGAAAACCCACTGCAATCTCATAATACTTAGGTTGATATTTTTTTGAAAAAACAAAATTTGCAACTTCTTCAATGTTCCACAAATTTCTGGTTATATTCCCATCTTTATCCTGAAATGCTCTCAGTTCCTCTGAATTATATGGTGGAAAATATAATGAAAGAGAGGAGGGAACTCCTCTTGAAGCTATTTTTCTTTTTTCTTCAACCAAATATATCACCCCAGCTTTTTGACATAGCCACTACATACGGCAAAAAGCATGGTTGCAAAAAGCCATGCGGTATTTCTGATGTTATGTTTGCAATTTTCTTACATATCTCTTCAACCAAATATATCACCAAATCCTGAAGTTGCTTGTTCCTCTTCTTCTTTTATTTTTTCAATAACTTCCTTTGAAACTTTTTCTTCACATTTTTTTACTATGCCTTCCAGTTTTTTTTCAGCAATTTTAAAAAATCCATCATCTGATTTTATATATAAATAACATTTTTCTTTATCCTGTCCGATAACTTCTCCATCTTTTAATTTATATCCTACTCTTGCAAATGACCTTTCTTCGTAAGGGTCAGCTTCAATTATTTTTAAAAGATCTTTTTTCTTTGAATTTTCGCATTCATAAACTATTTCCATAATAAAAACCTCTTTATCTGGTATACTAATATGATAACCTAGCGAAGCAAATAAAAAGATATTCTTTATATTTCACTTATGGATAAGGAAATAGAGAGAATCATAGATAACATCAAATCCTTAAAAATCCAGGGAGCTAGAAATGTCGCAAAAGCGGTTTTAAATGCAATAATCCTTCAAATTAAAAATTCAAAAGCAAAATCATTTGATTCTTTATACTCCGAACTTCTTGTTGTAACTGATGCACTCGCTTCTGCAAGGCCAACCGAACCTATGGTGAGAAATTCAATAAAAGATATGGTTAATTTTACTTTCATGCATATGAAAAAAGAAAAATCAATAGAATCTCTAAAGAAAAAAATAGTTTCTAAAAGCAAATCTTATTTAGATGATATGAAAGAAGATGCAGAGAACCTTTGGCAATATGGTTCAAGATTAATAGAAAATGGAAATGTAATAATGACTCACTGTCATTCCTCAACAGTTACCGGTGTTCTAAAAAAAGCAAATGAATTAGGAAAGAATTTTCAAGTTATTGCATGTGAAACAAGACCCAGATTTCAGGGAAGAATAACTGCAAAGGACCTTTCTGAAAATGGAATAGATACTACTTTAATTGTGGATGGCGGAATGAACTCATTTATGAGAAAAGTTGATTTATGCATTGTAGGTGCAGATGCAATAGATTCTACAGGAAATTTAATTAATAAAATAGGAACAAGTACCCTTGCTCAGATAGCGAGAGCGCACAATGTGCCTTTTTACTGTGCAGCAGAACTTTACAAATACAATCCTCTTACTTTATATGGAAACAGAGAGATAATTGAAGAAAGAGATAGCAAGGAAGTTTGGGACAATCCACCTAAAAAATTAAAAGTTAGAAATCCGGCATTTGATATAACTGAAGCAAGATACATTAATGCATACATAACTGAAGGCGGACTTATACCCCCACATTCATTTCTTGCAGCATTCAATAAAAAATTAGGTTTGAGGTGACTTGTTTGGTTGAAAAAGAATTTTTGAATGAAACAGAATATAAAGATGTTCCAAAAAAGAAAGTAGATGTTTGGAGATACAAGCCATACGTCTGCACAGTTAAATTAGTTAATGTATATACTGGCAAAAAAATTATAATACTAAATGAACTTGAAGCAAAAGAACATGATATGTATTTGGGTTATAGGACGAAAGTAAAATTTGATAGCCGGGAAATAACCGCACTTATTGATGTATCTTCTGAAATGATAAAGCAAGGTGAAATAGGAATTTACACAGAGGTAGCAGACGAACTTGGATTAAAAGGAGGAGAAAAAGTTGAACTCATACATATGGACAGACCTGCATCTATTCAATATATAAGGGATAAATTGGATGGAAAAGTTCTTTCCAATGGAGCCATTTCTTCTATAATAACTGATTTGATGCATAATAGACTAGGAAGTGTTGAACTTGCTGCTTGGGTTTCTGCAGTTTATATGCACGGATTATCTGATCAGGAAATAGTTTCATTAACTCAAAGTATAGTTGATTCAGGAGAAAAATTAGATCTTGGAGTCAAACCTGTTTGTGATAAACATTGTATTGGAGGCGTAGCAGGAAATAGAACTACAATGGTTCTTGTTCCAATAATTGCAGCAGCAGGAATACATATTCCAAAATCATCCTCAAGGGCAATAACCTCGGCAGCAGGAACTGCTGATGTTATGGAACTTCTTGCTCCTGTTGATTTAAGTATGGAAGAACTTAAACGAATAACACTAAGAGCAAAAGGAGCAATAATTTGGGGAGGCGGATTGAATCTTGCTTCTGCAGATGATAAATTAATTCAGATAAGAAATCCCCTTAGATTGGATCCAGAGGGAATGCTTCTCTCCAGCATACTTGCAAAGAAAAAAGCAGTGGGTGCAACCCACGTAGTAATTGATATACCTGTCGGGAGGGGTTCAAAAATTGAAGATATTTCCAAATCAAGATCCCTGGGTGAGCATTTTATTCATATTGGAGAAAAAGGTTTGGGAATGGATATCGAGGCACTGGTTACAGATGGTTCAGAACCTGTAGGTTTTGGAATAGGTGTGGCCCTTGAAGCAAGAGATGTTCTTATGGTACTTGAGAACCATAATAATAAAATTGAAAAAGGTCTTATTTTTCCTGAAGATCTTCGACATAAGTCCTGTCTTTTAGCAGGAAAGTTGATTGAATTATGCGGAAAGGCAAAAAAAGATGAAGGATATAAAATTGCAGAAGATCTTATAAAAAGTGGAAAGGCATTAAAAAAATTAAAAGAAATTGTAGAACTTCAAGGAGGAGATCCAAAAATCTCTTCTGGTGATATTGAAATTGGCAAGTATTCTCATACTGTTTATGCAACTAGGCATGGAAAAATTCATCACATTGATAGCAAGACAATTTCTAAATTATGCAGACTTGCAGGTGCTCCTATGGATAGGGGTGCGGGGGTGTATCTCTATAAATCAAAAGGAGAAACAGTTAGAAAAGGAGATAAATTATTTACTCTATATTCAAACAGCAAGTCAAAATTAGGTTTTGCAACAAAAGCATTAAATGACTTAGAACCAATAGAAATGAGAAAGTTCATTCTTGGGATTTTGGATTAATCCATTAGTCCTTCTGTAATAGGTTTTCCTTTTCTATAATTTCTTGTGTAACTATCAACACTATATTTTCCTAAACTATCATAGGAGCGTCCCCACACACTTCCAAATCGCGCATCATCTAAACTTTTACATAATGTTGCTCCACAACCTTCATCCATTTCTCTAAAACTATGTCGCATAATAAAATCTCTGATCACCCACAATCCAGCCCTAGATCGATCATTAAGGTTTCCATTTATTCTATCGATAAACAATTGTGCACTTGAATATGATTCTCCGTTCTGTGGGTGAAATAAATCCTCATAAAGTTTCAATAACTCTGTATCTTCTACATCAACTATTACACGACTACTATTAGTCCTTACGGGTACTGCAATTCTATATTCATAAGAAACAACAACAAATCTTCCAAGAAGATCTAATTCAAGTGTTTCATATGCTTTAGGGTTTGAGATTCTTAGATCCACTATATATTCTACGAACGGACTATGCATTCTTCTGCTTATTCTTTCCGCTATACCCTCTCTGTTTATGAATTCCTCTCTTTGTTCTCTAAGATGATCCCTTTTCTCAAAAGGAGTTAATCTTGCAAGTAAAAGAAGTCTTGGATCTTCTTCTCCTACTTCCTCAGCCATAATCGTTTCCAAAGCAGTTCTTCTACTGTCTTCAAATCTAGAAGTCAATTTTAAATAAAATTCAACTAACGGGATATGCTCATTTCTTAAATAAAATTTTCCGTCAAGTTCGTCAATTGGAACTGATATAACTGCGGTATTATCACGATATAAAATTAATCTTCTGTTTTCTCTATCCAATATTTGTTCTAATCTTTTTTTTGCACCTTCACGCGTTAATCCTTTTACCGCTTTCCCTGAAAATAAATACACATGCGTTCTTCTTGTTCTTATTCCGTGATATTTTGCAAAAATTTCAAGCTCCCAGTCTAATAGATATGTTTTTTTGTATTTTCCATTTTTTACTTCTATTTCGTATTCTTTTCCATTTAGTGTAAATCTGAAAACCTTTCCTGCCCTTTCCAAAATCCAAAGTCCGCTTCTTTGGTGTTCACAACCAATTGCTTCTGCAATCTCATCTAGAAATCTCATTGATCTAAGTAACCCCTGTTCTAATTCTAGTGCAGCTTCTAATTCGCTTTTATAAAAATAATTTACTCCTCCTTCCTTTATTCCAGAAACTTCACTTACAGTTCCATCAGGAAGTTTGTATTCAAAACTTCTTGTTTCAGGATTTATTAGTGTATATATGATAGGAATACTTCTTGAAATTCTTTCTGCAAGCTGTTCCAAAGTAATTAGTTCTCTGTCTTTTTCTCCAACTACCTTTTCCAATCTTTCAGAATCCTTTCCTGAGAACCATAAAGCTCTATCAAAATCTAAATGCGTTTCAAATCTTTGTTCTTTTCCATATACATCTAAAATTACCAGAACTTTTTTTCCTTCTGGTCCTTCGGTTCGTGCATCAAACCAGCCAACATCTTTTCCAATTGATTTTAATACCTCTCCAACTCTTCTACTACTTTCAGTAGCCGTTAATCTTTCTCTTTCTCTTTTAACTCTTTCCACTTCTTCAACAGAAACAATAATTCTTCCATCCGGCAGTTTTTTTCCTGCAATTGTTCCAGCTTTTACCCGTTGGTTTATCTGATCAGAAGCTCTATATCCAATTGCTTTTGCTGCCTGACCTGTGGACATCCATCCTTCAGGAATTGTTGCTGAATTTACCCTATCCCATGTTGGTTTTTGATATTTAGTTTTTGCCCACAAAGAAAAAAATTCAAAATCTTCCCTAGCCATATATCTTTTATTTTCACATTCTCTAGAAGATTTTGAATAATAAAGAATTACTTTTTTCTTTTTTCCTTTAATCATTATTTCAAGTTCTTCTCCATTTTCTATCCTTTTTCCTTTTCCAAACTGTTTTTGTATCCATGCTTTTGAAACTCCAAGCACTTTCGCCATTTCAACAAATTCAATAGTTCTCTCCTTTTCTCTGAGTACTAATGTAACCAATGCTACAGCATCTTCAAAATTAAACTCTCTTCTTCCTCGTATTCCCCTATAACCTCGTATGGTTAATACTGTTCCATCCATTTGAGTTTCAGTGTAATCTGTTTCCTCTTTTCTTAAATTATGTTGCGAGAGATGTACCTGGGACATGCCCAACATTATTGCAAGTTCTCTTGTCTGTACTCTTCGAGTTCCATCTTCACCGATAAATACTCTATCAATTATTCCTGCTACTCTTCTTGAAACTTCTTCAGCAACACGATCAACAGGAGAAGCACTTAACTGTTCAATTCTTTTTTTCTCTAAATCCAGTACTTTTGTTAATCTCGGTTTAGCCTTTTCTGTTGGTGTTTGTTTTACTATTGCTATTGACATAAATATACCTTTAAAAATAGTGGTTTTATATGGTTGGAAGTATATTTAAATAGGTGTGTTAATTTAAATATAATTAAGTAATTAAAGTTATAGAGACTTATCCTTTATCGCTTGATCTATTCTCCCTAGTGCAAGAACATAAGCTGCTGTGCGCATACTGGTTTTTTTCTCAACAGAAATCTTATAAACTTCGTTGAATTCTTTTTTCATTTTTTGTTCCAATTTTTTATTTACTTCTTCCTCACTCCAATAATATCCTTGTTTATTCTGAACCCATTCAAAATAGGAAACACAAACCCCTCCAGAATTTGCAAGAACATCCGGAATCAAAAACTTTCCTTTTTCATGCAATATATCATCAGCTTCTGGAGTTGTAGGTCCGTTTGCAAGTTCAACTATCATTTTTGCTTTTATTTTATCAACATTTTTTTCAGTTACTTCGTTTTCAAGTGCTGCAAGTATCAATATATCTGTATCTACTTCAAACACTTCATACGGGCTTAATTTTTTACAATCCGGATACTCATCCACTCTTCCAGATTTTTCTTTAACTTCCTGAAGTTTTTTAAAATCAAATCCTTTTTCCATATATGCTCCGCCTTTTGAATCAGCAACTCCTACCAGAGTAAAACCATCTTCAATAAGCAATCTTGCCATATGGGAACCTGCATTTCCAAATCCTTGAATAGCAATTCTTTTTCCAACATTATTTTTTTTCACTGCTTCTTTTATTGAGTAATATCCTCCCAATGCAGTTGCATAAGATCTTCCAAGAGAACCTCCGTTTGAAACAGGTTTTCCTGTAATTACTGCAGGACAATACTCACCAGAAATTTGTGAATATTCATCCATCATCCAGGCCATTATTTGCGGAGTGGTATAAACATCCGGAGCAGGAATATCTCTATC
>JAQTSF010000106.1 GCA_028711485.1 Candidatus Iainarchaeum sp. | reverse complement strand
TGATTGCATTTTTTTGATTTCTTTCTTTGAAGAAAAGGATTAACGAATAAAAGAAAAACGGGACTATGAGCAGGCTTGTAAAATCAGTATATTTCAGTATAGGAAATTGTTGGTACGTAACTAACGCAGCAGTACCCAAAAGTGCTAGTTCTGAAGAGTTAATCCATTCTTTTATCATAAAATAAAAAATAAACACTGAAGCAAATGGAAGAATATAATTGAGATAAAACATTGCTTGCATGGGCGGAAATGCAAAAATCTTTCCGAAAATTGTTGTTGCTATGGCGTAAGTTGGCAGATATGCCGGCAATTCTCCAACCATATTGCTTGATTTAAACCAGTCTAATGGACTAGAATCATAAACATGATAAACACCTCCCAACTGAAAGTAAAAATCGCCGCCAAAAAGCGGAGAAGGGAGTTGTTTAAACTCATTTATTACATTTACAACAACTAAAGTATTAACCAAACCTAAGAAAACTAACGCCAGAAGATACTTGTCTTTTAAATCCACACCAACACCAGTATATTATGCCAAAAACGGTTTCGATAATCATTCCTACGCTAAACGAAGTAGCAGGAATACGAAAAACGATAGAATCCATTCCAATTCAAAATTTAAAAAAGTTGGGGTACGACCTAGAGATACTAATTATTGATGGGGACTCGAAAGATGGAACAATTGAAGAAGTAAAAAAAACGGGTACCGAGTTATTTATAGAGAAAAGAAGGGGTTATGGCAGAGCGTATAAAACTGGATTTGAAAAAGCAAACGGAGAAATTTTTGTAACTATCGACGCAGATGGAACATATCCTGCTGAAAAAATTCCAGAACTTCTTGAGAAATTCAAGGAAGAAAAACTAGATTTTCTGACAACGGATAGATTTCACAGCATGAAAAAAGGGAGTATGAGTGCACGTAATAAACTAGGAAACGCAGTGCTGTCAATAACTGCAAAAACTTTATTTGGAATTCCATTCAACGATTCGCAATCTGGGATGTGGATCTTGACAAAAGATGCTTGGAACAAAGTAAAAGATAGCGTATTAAGTGACGGAATGGCATTTTCACAAGAATTGAAAATAGAAATGTATAGAAATAAACTAAAATGTAAAGAAATTGGAATTGAGTACGATGTAAGATTCGGAAAACCAAAACTCAATCCTTGGAAAGATGGGATTAATAATTTACTTCATCTATTGAAAAAGAGGATTTGATGAAAATTTGCATGATAATCGAGGATTACCCTCCAAACTGCGGAGGAGGGGGAATCGCAGTCTATGAAATATCCAAAAGACTAGCTAAAAATCATGAAGTAACTGTAGTAACATGCGCACGAAAAAACAGACCACAAAAATATAGTGAAGAAGGCGTTAATGTTATACGGCTCGGAAGTAATCGTTTATCTTTCTTCTTTCTTGTACTTAAACATCTTCTCTCAGAACAAAGCTTAGATGTGTATCACGCTCACGGCACTTTCTGTGGTTTAATTGCAAAATTAGTTTCGTCAATTAAGAAAAAACCGGTAATCCTTCATCTACACGGATATAGGCCGAAATCTTTTAGCGCTATAAAGTATTACCTCCAGAATTTTATAATAAAGCTAGGTTTTGACCGAATTATAAGCGCAGATAAATATGCATTGATGGAAGTAGAAAAAATTGGCGTAAACAAAAATAAACTTTATGAGATAAAATTTGGTGTTGACACTGAACTTTTTAGGCCTAAAAAAATAAAAAGAACCTTGGCGCTTCTTTTTGTAGGAAGATTAGTGAAGGTAAAGGGAATAGACCTTCTGCTAGATGCCGTCAAGCAATTAAAACCAGGCGAAATAGAGTTATGGATAATTGGTGATGGAGAACTGGAAACGAAATTAAAAGCTCTTGCTGCAGAACACGAAATAAATGCAAAATTCTTCAACTCGGTCCCTAGGGAAAAACTGGTAGATTACTATGCAAGCGCTAAATTCCTGGTGCTTCCCTCATTCAGTGAAGGCCAAGGATTAGTGTTATACGAATCACTTGCAAGTGGAACACCAATAATCGTCTCGGATATTCCTTCTTTAAAAGAAACTGCTGAAAGCTGTGGTGCTGGGTTCATATTTAGAAAGGGGGATGCATTCGACCTCACAACGGTGATAAGGAACTGCATTTCTATAAACGAAATAGAATATAAAAAACTCAGTGAAAATGCAAGAAAATTCGCAGAAGGATTTTCTTGGGAACGAACAGCACGGGACTTGGAAAAGATTTACAGGGTGATTCCTGATGCTTGAAAAACAAGTGGATCTTATACTTGACAGAAGAAATCCACTTTTTATATTGCAAAATTACCTAGAAAAAAAAGAAGTTCAGAATAGAATAATTAAAACCCAAATCCCGCAGTATGTTGAAATCGCAATTACTTTTGATGTTGAACATGATTATGGACTTCAAGGTGGAAGCGATTCAACGATTTCACCATTCTTAAGTGAAATACAAAAGACTCTTGGAAAAAAAATTCCATCCACTTTTTTTGTACAAGGAAATTTGATAGAGAAATATTGCAAAACACTAATAGAATTAGAAAACGCTGGCCACGAAATAGGATTACATGGGTGGGGACACGAACAATGGGGCAACGCCTGGTTCCTAAAAGGCACTGCAACCACCGAGGTCAAACAACTTCTTGAAAAAAGTATAAGAAAATTTGAAAAATGCGGACTTAGAAAGCCAGTATCATTTAGAGCCCCGTATATGGTTCTTAGCAAGGAAAATGTGATGGTACTGGAAAAATACGGATTTACTATCGACTCTTCTGCTCAATCCTTCAGGGGCGAAGAGCCATTGATTAAGAAAATGAGGAACGTTTATGAAATTCCCGTTTCCGCAGACCCAATTCCTATATTCAAATCCAACGGAACTG
>JAQTSF010000105.1 GCA_028711485.1 Candidatus Iainarchaeum sp. | reverse complement strand
CGACACCTGGATTAAAAGTCCAGTGCTCTAACCAAGCTGAGCTACGGAGCCTAATCAACTTAATAAATTTCACTTTAAAAATATTCCTTATTAAATAAAAACTTTCAATTTTTCTTCTAAATCTTCCGCGTTTGTCAAGCCAACAAATCTCTCAACAGGTTTTCCCTTTTTGAATAATATCAAATTTGGAATTGAACTTACCTGGAACTTTTGTGCAATCTCTCTATTGCTGTCTACATCAATCTTTCCAAATTTAATTTTACCACTAAATCGTTCAGATAAATCTTCAAGAATAGGAGCCATCATTAAACAAGGCATACACCACTCTGCAGAAAAATCCACCAGGGCAGTTCCTTCTTTAATGAACTTATCAAATTCGCCATTTGTTAATTCCAAAACTTTTTCTGCCATCTTACTGTCATATAGAAAAAAGGGGATTTATAAAAGTTTTGAAGGAGGTGGATGTTCCTTAGATTATCTTATTCTACAATGGGGCGAGTATCTCTCAGCTAATTTTTTCCCTTCTTCTAAAATTTCTTTTGGTGTTTCTGTAAAAACCTCTAATCTTGAGTCTACTAAAGCTCCTTCTCCCTTATGTGGAACAAACTTTTGCAAAAAATATTTAGAATTACTTTTTCCAGTGCAATCATAAATTAATTTTGCTGTTTCGCCAATTTCTTGAGGAGTCATAAAACTTATTCTTTCGTTGTATCTAATAACTGGGACGATGGTAGTTCTAAACTCGTAATCTGGAAATTGCGGAACGACATCTAAAGAATTTTTAATCCGTTCAAAATTAGTTTTTCTGCCTGTTAAATCATTATATAAAACTTCAGGACCTTTGACATCCATTGCAACATAATCTATTAATTTTCCTTCCAATAATTTTTCAAGAACAGAGGGTTCATTTCCATTTGTGTCAAGTTTAATATTCAACCCTTTTCTTTTTATTTTTTTAACAAAATTAATTAAGCCATCTTGGATTGTTGGTTCTCCGCCACATAAAACAACCCCATCAACCCATTCTCTTTTATAATTTAAATATTCAAAAAAAGATTCTTCTTCAAGAGATTCATTGTTTTCTAAAAGGTTCTTTGCGTGACAAGAAGGACATCTATAATTGCATCCTTGAAAAAATAAGATAACGGATATTTTTCCAGGATAGTCTATATATGAAAAATGAAAATTGCTTATTTGCATTTTTATTTAAAATAATTTCTCATCGCATCTTCAACTTCTAGGAGGTTTATTGGGATAGATTTTCCATTTTTCCCGATAGTTTGCCCTCGATAAATTTCGTTTGAATTCTTATCCAAAACAATTAATGCGGGGAGTTGAGATAAATTTATATTTCCGACCATTGCTTTAACTAATCCTTCTTCATTGTCTGCTTCATATGAGATAACATTAAACTCTTCTCCGTGTTCTTCTGCAATTTTCCGATACTTGTTAACTTGTTTTATATCGTTACATAAAGGACAATCTTTTTTTCCTATACTGATTGCGGTGATCCCAGCATAAGGATTTTGTAACTGGGGAACTTCAAAAGTTTCGGTCCTGTTATGAATTACAGAATAATTTCCTTTTTCTCTTGCAGAAAGTTCTCCGCCCTTTCCTTTTGACGCGTTCCAATCTTTAAAGGGATCGCTATAATATCCGACAACTCTTGTTAAATGACTCATTCTTTCTGTGTCTTCATTTCCACAATTGCCACATTTTTCAACTAATCCTCTCTCTACAGTACTGCATTTTTTACATAATGTAAGCTCTGGGCTAATTACTAATTGAGCCGTTTGGGTGTTCTTCCAAGTTTTTTCCACAAGAGAATAAATACTTCTCGCATCAGGTTTTTCTTCCCCTACAAATGCATGAGTTATCGCGCCAGAATCAATTGCTGGATGAAATTTTGCTTGCAGTTGAATTCTTGAAATTAAATCAATAGGAGCATCTGCTCTTGGATGAATTGAATTTGAGTAATAAGTTTTATCTCCGTCTATATCTCCCCTAATAAATTCTTTTGACTCCGGGAATTTTTTCAAATCTGTTCTACTCAATCTCCTAGTTGCGGATTCTGCTGGACTTTCCTCAAGAGAAAATTTCATTCCGAGTTTTTCTCCGTATTTCCTTGCCCCCAAGTTCATATGGGCAATTGTTTTCAAAGCATCGTTTTGAAATTCTTCTGAACTCATTTCATGAAGTTCTTTTCCCGTAATAAATTCAACAGCTTCGTTCAATCCAATCATCCCAATAATATAAGTTGCTGTGTCAAGATTAATATATGGTTGTCCATCTGGGCTGAGCATTCCTGTTTGCCACTGCGGTTTTCCTGGCTGTTGGAGGGATTTGATATAATTTTTTTTCTGAATATGTGCCCGCACAGCAAGTTCCATTGTCTTATCAATTTCCTCTAAAAGTCCATCAACATTTTTCTTTCCATTTCTTGCTGCTCTATAAGCTGCCTGCGGAAGATTTATTGTTACATTTTGGAAACCACAAAACCTCATAGATTCGGGGTGCTTTAAAAAATAATTATCTTCTATTTTTGTTCTCAATCTGCAACATGCAGCGAGTGAAACTTCATCTCTGTCAAATATAAAATAGGGGCTTCCATTATGGCTGGAAACTTCACATGCTTTTTCTAAAACTTCTCTTTGTTCTGGATCTTCAAAAGTATCTTTATCTAAATGCAAATCACATTTAGGAAATGCAAATGGTTGCCCGTATTTATCTCCTCTTTCCCAAACTTTCAAAAGATTTTTAGCAAATTTTTTAGATGTTCTATCAAAATCTCCATACATAATTGGTTTTTCTTCTTCTCCTAAAAACCATTCCTGAACTAATTCACTTCCGTTTTCTCCACTGAGCTTTTCTCTCATCACAACCTTCCCAGAATCATCGGAAAGTTCCATTAGTTGATAACCTG
>JAQTSF010000104.1 GCA_028711485.1 Candidatus Iainarchaeum sp. | reverse complement strand
GGTCAAACAGATTATGCTGTCGGAATATCTTTAGGGATTGAAAGATTAATTTTATTAATAAAAGAGAGAAGTAAAGAAAAAACTAAAACAAAAGTGTTGGTTTGCGCAATTGATGAAAAATTATATTCTGATGTTCTTAAAATTGCTGAAAAAATAAGAAAAAAAAGTATAAACACGGAAACAGATTTGAATAATAGAAAAATAGGAAAACAGATAGAGTATGCAAACTCTCTTGGGATACCATATGTACTAATTTTAGGAGAAAAGGAGCAAAAAGAGAATAAGATTACGTTAAGAGATATGAAAACTGGAAAAGAAGAACTCCTGACTGTTGAAAACGCAATAGAAAAAATAGATTAGATTTTTGGTTTTCTTTCTTTTGTTGTTTTAGTAGTGCTTGGATCACCTAAAACAATAAAACCATAATCCCCAAGTTCTAAGTTGGCTTTTTTCATTGAGTGTCTCGTTCCTTTCATCTTTATTATTTCAATTCCTCTTTCTCTTTCCCCTTTTGAAGAGGCCATATAACTTAAGTGAATCCATCCATCGCTTAATTTTTCTATATCATAAGTAGTTGTGGGCATTATACTCTCTGAAACAGGAGTAGTGTCTTCTGAAATAATCATTGTTGTTGCTCCCCATCTTTTTATATTACTTATTAGATTCAAAAATTCTTTTCTCCTGTGATCTTCATCTTTGAATGAAAGAGCAATTGGCATAATAGAATCTATGACCACTCTTTCTATACCCATTGAACTAACTATTTCCCCAATTGCATTTTCTTTTTCCAAAAATTGGCCAACTTCATAAACAGGGTAGTCTAAAAAGAATAGTTGTTTTCGCGCTTCCATTTTTTCTAGTTCCCATTTAAACTGACTCATGTGCATTAAAAGTCCTTTTTTTGAATCTTCCAATGAGATGTATAATCCTGGTTCCTGGAATTTATTGGCTCCTTCTACAAGAAACTGCATTGCAAATGTTGTTTTCCCGCTTCCTGTTGGTCCACTTAAAGTAAGTATAGATTCTCTAAGAATTCCTTTACCTAAAAGTTCATCAAAACCAGGTATTCCAGTTTTAAGATAATGCACGGTTTCCATAAAATCACACTATTTTTTCTTTTTCTCCATTAATAGTTTTCCTAATTTAACTTTATTTTGAATGCTTTCCTGATATTTTTTGAGATCTTCGCCAGTAGTTACTTTTTCAAGAATATATTTTTTATACTCATGAGTTGTTGCAGAAATGTTCATAAGAATATCGTGCATCTGGTCTAGTGAAAGTTTGATGTTGTTTGGTTTAAGAACTTCCACTGAAAAAGGGCTGTAATTTCCGCATAGTCTCATTAGATCTGAAAATGATTTTGTGAGTATCTTCACTTCTATAGAGGTGTAAATTGTATTATTCTCCATTATGGGTTCGTCTATCTGTCCTCGTGCATAAACTACTCCTTGTTCCGTTAATAATTTTTTAATAAATCCTACCCCTAGCTGCTGAAGAAGTTCTTTGTTTCCTCCTTGAAGATCAAAATAAAGAAGCGCAAGTACTCCTCCCTGCTCCACTGTTTTGTCTGTTACCTTGTCTACTTCTGACATATTTTCACTAGTTATTAGTGGTTAGGAATCTTTAAATAGTTATTCCGATAGAAGAGATAATATGGGAAAACGAGAAAAATTTTTGAAAAAAACAAGAGAACAAATGATAGAGGCACTTAGAAGCCGTGATATATTTCTTGCGAAATTGAACAGTTCAATAGAAGAATTAGATGGAGTGATAAATCTTTTAGGTGAAAGATTGGAGGATATGTTTAAGCTATATACTCCAAATTTAGAACTTAAAGACAGGGAAAAGTATGCTTCAATGGTAAGTTATTTTGAAGGAAAATTTGATCACAAGGAGTTAAGTAAATTGCTTGGTTCTGCAAAGGCAAATGAAGTAATTGCAAGTATTGATATAAAAGATGCAAAAGAAGGAGATTGGGATAAGTGTAGAGAATTTGCTTATGAAATTGTAAGATTGTATGAATTAAGAAAAGAAATGGAAAAATATCAAGAAATTGTTTGCAAAGATGAATGCCCAAATCTTACACATGTTGGAGGAGCTAGTATAGCTGCTAAATTAATTGCGCATGTTGGATCCTTAAAAAGACTTGCACTTATGCCTGCAAGTACGATACAGGTAATAGGTGCTGAAAGAGCACTTTTTAAACATTTAAAAAACAGAAAAGTGAGGCCTCCCAAACATGGAATATTGTTTCAGCATCCTATAATTTCAAATTCACCGAAAAAAGTAAGAGGGAAAATTGCAAGAACACTTGCTGCTAAATTAGCATCTGCTGCTAAAGCTGATGCTTTCACTAAAAATTTCATTGCTGAAAAACTAAAAAATGAATTTGATGAAAGATGCAGACTAGTTATGGAGGAATATAAAAAAGGGAAAAAGGATAAAAACTAATTTTTCTTATTTTTTAAATAATAGATAATACCTAGAATTACAAACATTGGGATTATAAGCCAAATCAGATTAAAACTCTCTTCTGATTCTTCTTTTGGTGGTTTATCAGGTATTGAAGGCTCATCAATATCAATTTCTTCTGGTTCTTCTTGCTCATCCTCTATCTGTTCTTCGTCCTCTTCTTGCTCTTCTATTACTTCCTCTTCTTCTAGTTCTTCTTCTGTTGTTTCTTCCTCTGTCTGTTCTGGACAAAGAATTAAATTGTATAGTGTTAATGACCTGGAATTATAAGTTCCTGTAGCTTCTGAAACAAAGGTATAGTGCCCGTTTGAGGATATAATAAAAGAGGCTACTCCATTATTATCTGTATATTTTTTATTACCTAATAGGGTTATTTCTAGATCGTATAAAGGATTTTCTGAATAAGAGGCTTTTATTTGTACTTCTCCTGATGAACAGTTGAAAAAGTATTTTTCTAATGTAGGGGTTTTTGTTGAAGTATCATCTTTATCATCA
>JAQTSF010000103.1 GCA_028711485.1 Candidatus Iainarchaeum sp. | reverse complement strand
ACCCAACCTTGGTATTTTTTAGTTTTAGAAGGCAAAAATAAAAATAAAATTGCAGAAATATTAAAAGAAACTCCACCTGAAAAAAATTCTCCTCAAGCACCAGAAACAGGAAAACCAAAAGAAGGTTTTTCTCCTACAGCAAAAGCAACAGCAAGAATCATTGAAGATGCACCATGTGTAATTATCATTTTTAATAAATGTCCTTATACTCGCTCAAGGAAGAACGTTCTTGATAATTGGAGCAAACATTCTATTAATTCCTGGGAATTTGAAATTCAGAGTATTGCTGCAGCTATACAAAATATGCTCCTAGCCTCTCATTCTACTGGCTTGGGCGGGGTTTGGTTATGTGATCCCGTATTTATGGAAGAACCTATAAAAGAATACTTGAAAATAAATCTAGATATTATTGGTTGCATTGCACTTGGATATCAAGATCACTCTAAACCATCAGGTCCATTAAATAAAATAATAAACTATAATTGTACCGAATTTAGGGATTAATTTTTTTAATCTTCTATAACTATCACGATCCCTTTAGATATATTTAAACTTTTTTCGGTTATATTACTACTTTACAATTTCTATTAATTATAAATATTAATGCTAAAATTCTAAAAAATAATAAATAAAGGTGAAAATATGGCAAATGTGAAAGGAGAAGCACTTCCTGAAGGTTCTCAAAGAATCTTAGGTAGAGATGCAATGAGAGTAAATATGGCTATAGGATATGCAGTAGCAAATATCTTGAAAACAACACTTGGTCCAAAAGGAATGGACAAAATGCTCGTAAGCGATTTAGGCGATGTGGTAATAACAAACGATGGAGCAACAATTCTTGAAGAAATGAATGTAGATCACCCAGCAGCAAAACTAATGGTTGAAATTGCAAAAACACAGGATAAGGAAGTAGGTGATGGAACTACAACTTCTGTAGTTATTGCAGGAAATTTACTTAAAAAAGCAGCAGATTTAATAGACCAAAGTATTCATCCAACCACAGTAATAAAAGGATATGAACTTGCTTCACAAAAAGCAATTTCATTATTGAACGAACTTTCTGAAAAAGTTACTTTAGAAGACAAAGACGTTTTGATTAAAATCGCAAAAATTTCCATGGGTTCAAAAGGAATTGGAAGCGATAAGGAAAAAGAGAGCATCTCTAAATTAGTGGTTTCAGCAGTTGAACAAGTTGCAGATAAGAAGAATGGAAAAATACTTGTTGATCATGATCTGATAAAGATAGAGAAGAAATCTGGAGGGGAAGTTGTTGATACTCAATTAATTCAGGGAGTTCTTGTTGATAAAGAAATCGTAAATGCAGGAATGCCAAAATCTCTTAAAGATGCAAAAATAGCACTTATAGACTCTGCTCTTGAAATAGAGAAAACTGAAACAGACGCAAAAATAGAAATCACCTCTCCAGAACAAATGGAAGCATTTCTTAGACAAGAAGAAAAAATGATGAGGGAAATGGTGGAAAAAATAAAGAAATCCGGAGCAACAGTAGTTTTCTGCCAAAAAGGAATTGATGACGTTGTCCAATACCATCTTGCAAAAGAAAAAGTAAGCGCAATCAGAAGAGTCAAAAAAAGTGATATGGAAAAGTTGGCAAGAGCAACAGGAGCAAAAATAGTATCTACAATTGAAGGATTAACTTCTGCAGAACTGGGTAATGCTGGTTTGGTTGAAGAAAGAAAAATAGCAGGAGAATCAATGGTTTTTGTTGAAAACTGCAAAGATCCGAAAAGTGTAACCTTGTTTGTAAGAGGAGGAACAGAACATGTTGTAAGTGAAGTCGAACGTGCAGTTGTTGATTGTATAGGAGCAGTTTCAAGTGTTCTTGAAGACGGCAAATACGTTGTTGGCGGAGGAGCCATTGAAATGGAGCTTGGAAAAAAATTAGGGGAATATGCAACAGAAATTGGAGGAAGGGAACAACTTGCAATTCAGGCTTTTGCAGAATCTCTTGAAGCTATTCCAAGGTCATTATCTGAAAATGCAGGTATGGACTCGATAGACACTCTCGTTGCATTAAAAAACAAACACAAAGATAAAGATGGAGTTAATTACGGCGTAAATGTTCTAAAAGGAAATGTTGCTGATATGAAAAAAGAGAATGTTCTAGAACCTGCTAAGGTTAAAAAACAGGCAATAACTTCTGCTACAGAAACCGCCAGATTAATCTTGAGAATTGATGATATCATTAGTTCAAGAGGCAGATCTGGAGGAATGCCTGGAGGTCCTGGAGGAATGGGTGGACCAGGTGGAATGGATATGGGAGAGTAATTCTCTTAATTTTTTTATTTTTTAAATTATCTTTTAGATAAGTACTCAGAATAAGCATTCACAGAAGCTAAAAATAATTCACGTATTCTTTCATCATGCAATGCAACATCCCTCATAAAATCTCCTTCTAATTCTCTATATTGAGGTGGTAGAAAACAATCATAGGGTGTAGTTCCTACTATATGCAATCCATTATTTATTTCAAACAACCATCTTGCAAAACGTGCTGCAGAAGGATTTGTTACCCTGTCACCATTATTTGTTTGGTCTCTCTCAAAACCAAAAAGCAAATAGAAACTGTTATCCACTCTATCATATGCTATTCCACTATTTTTATCTCCTGGAATTTGATAGTAACAATCTGGAAAAACTACTCCTTCTATTTTTTCAAGTCCTTTTAGAGTTTCTCTTACTCTTTTTTGAATTTCTAAAATTCGTAATTCATCCTTTTCATCAGAAAATTTTCTAAATCCTGCATCTGTACAGAATTGCTCAAGAACATCAGCAAGAGCTATTTGAATTGGTGTTGCCACCTGACTTAATCTAGGAAGTAACAATGTTTGAAATTCATTCATAAATCTTGTTCTTAATTCAGAAAAATAATCTTTAGGCCAATAAACAGCAAGCCATCCAAGTCTTGCGCCCGGAGCGCCAACTCTCCTTTTAGACAAACTATCAACAACAAAAACAGGG
>JAQTSF010000001.1 GCA_028711485.1 Candidatus Iainarchaeum sp. | reverse complement strand
ACGAATATACGCCTTCTCGTCTATAAAAGAGTTTATAAAATTTAGAATTGCGCTTACTTTTATTTTTCTGCTTAATGGAACTACAGAAATTTTTATTCCATTTCTTAATTCTAATTTCATGTTGTTACCAGATTAATTTCTTTATTTTTTTCTGCGTCCTTTATTTCAATTGCAATTCTTCTTCCAAAAGAAAGAGACTCTTGAAAAAGATACTCGGAATAAGGAGTGAAACGTGTGCCTGGGGATCCTGGCATTCTAAATGAGATATCAAAAATAGTTAATTGTTCCTTTCCATTTTTTTCTTCAATAGCACCCTGGAGTGCAAACGGACCGATTATTCCAGGCGAATATTCTTTGGAGGTGACATCAACAAGTTTTTCTGCTTGGTTGTATGCCTCTTTTAGAAGAGATTCTCGTATAGTACATGCAACATGCCCTGCTTCGATATTTACTGGTTGCTTGTGTTTGAGAACCTGAAGTTGAACGTCTGCAGGAATTCTTAAGAATCCATCTAAATTGGTCTGTCTTCGCATATCAATACCTAAAAGTTCAATTTCCTCGTGTATTGGAGAATAGAAAAAATTGAAGTTGAAATGAGTTCCTAACACAAATTCCTCAATTCTTGCAGTTGCAAGGTCTTTTTCAGTTATTTTTTTATTAGAAATAAGTTCTAAACTTTTTTTCTTATATTCTTCATAGGAAGATGCTAAAAAGAATGACCGCTCATATTTTCTTTCGGCTTCATTTACCTTAATTATTGATAAGGAATTTATCTTTTCAGGAGAAGAAATTTGTTTTGGATAGTTCATTCCTGCTTTTTCCATTAGATCATATTGATTGTTCTTGCTGTCTCTTTCCTCTGCACGTAAAAGTTTTCGATTTCCGAAAATAGGTATTTGAAAATTATTTTCAATTGCATCGTATCCAACATAAACCGAAAAAGAACGATTAGGAACAAAAATTGAATTTTTGTTTTTTAAATATGAAATGGCTGAATGTCCAGTTATATCTTTGAAATTATTTAGCAACAAGACTTCGTCAATTACTCCTATTTCTTTTTTTCCCCTTTTCCTTGTTTTATAATAATTTAAATAGGGAAATTCTCTTCCTTTTTGACAAACTACAATCGTATTGAATCCTTCTTTTTTTGCGCCTTCTGAAACATCAAGTGCGGAATGACTTCCTAAAGTAGATATGGAATGCTTCATAAATTCACTCTCTTTTGTATAATAGTATCAGCGAGAGGTATTTAATTTATTATCATTGTTAATAGGATTATGGCTGGTGGGGAAGACGGGGAAAAAATAGAACATATTGCTATAATCCCTGACGGTAATCGCAGATGGGCAAAAGAACATAACATTTCTAAGGAAGAGGCATATGCTATAGGCATAAGAAAAATAGGAGACGTTCTCAAGTGGTGCAAAGAAAAGGATGTAAAGATATTGACTATGTGGGGATTTAGCCTTGAAAATTTCAAAAGAGAAAAAGGAGAGATGCTAAAATTATTTGAACTTTTCAAGAAAAATTTAGTTAAGGCTATTGGAAGTGAAGAAAAAGAAAGATTTGATGTTAATGTTCGTTTTCTTGGGAGAATAAATTTGTTTCCTGATGAAATTAAAAAAATGATGGAAAAAGCAGAGGAAATATCTAGAAAAAATAAAAAATATCAGCTTAACCTGCTTATGAGTTATGGGGGGAGGGCTGAAATTTTGGATGCCGTTAATCGAATGCTAAAAGATAGAATAGCAGAAGTTGATGAAAAAACATTTTCGGATTATTTATACACAAAAGGCATTCCTGATCCTGATTTAATAATAAGAACATCTGGTGAAAAGAGATTAAGCGGACTTCTTCCTTGGCAAAGCACGTATTCAGAACTATATTTTTGTGATAAATTATGGCCTGATTTTAACAAAAATGACTTTCTTGATGCAATTGAAGAGTTTAACAGAAGGAAAAGAAGATTTGGTAAATAGGTGAGAGTTATAGATATAAAAAATAAAAGTAATGGAAAGGTAATATGTAGAAATTGTGAGATAGCAGAAAATTTTATTTCAAAGGCAATTGGACTTATGTTTAATAGAAAAAAAGACAGGAATATTTTTTTTGTTTTTGAAAATGAAAGTAAAAATCCAATCCATTCTATATTCGTATTCTCTGAATTTTATGCGATTTATATAGATAAAAATATGAAAGTTACTGAGGTTATAAAAGTTAGGCCTTTTTCAAAATGGGTGGAAAATAAAACACCATCAAAATATCTCTTAGAAACAATAAAACCTGATTCTGTTCCTAAAAAAGGGGAGGAGATAAAATGCTCGGATGGGAGATTCTTAAAATAGGTGAAAGAAAATTAAAAATAAAGAGGATGAGCAGTGAGGAAGAAGAACTTATAAAAAAAATTGAATCTGTTTATGGCGAAAAGACAAAGATAAAAAGTATAATGAATAATGAGGAAGCTGAAGAAAGTATAAAACAAATAATGTCTGCTGAATGCGAAAAAGAAGGATTGACTCTGGATTATGATCAAGAGAGATATATGTTAGAGAATGCAGTAAAACATATATTCGGATTCGGACCTCTGGAAGAGCTTATGGACAATGATGAAATAGAGGAAATTAGCATAATTGGTATAGGAAAACCTATTTATATTTTTGAGAGAAACAGAGGTTGGATGAGAACAAATGTTGCATTTAATGATGAAGAATTTTTTAAGGAATTTGTGAACAAGATAATTAAAAAAATAGGGAGAACAATAACTTTGAAAAAACCTCGAGTAAATGGAGTAATGCCTAATGGTTCAAGAGTGCATGCAACTGCACCACCAATATCGCAATGTGAATTAACAATTAGAAAATTTAGAATGAACCCATACACACCTAAAGAACTAGTTTCCAAATCAGCAATTAGCTTATATGGAATGGCCTTTCTTTCATTGATAATGCAATCTGATAGTAATGTGATAATTTCTGGGAATACTGCAAGTGGAAAAACAACTACAATGAATTCCCTTTTTACATTTATTCCTAAAAATGAGAGGGTATTGCTAATAGAAGAAACTCCGGAAATAAACATACTTCATGAACATCAGATAAGACTTGTTACAAACGAAAATATGAAAATTTCACTGAGTGATTTAGTGCATGACAGCCTTAGAATGAGACCAGATAGAACAGTAATAGGAGAAGTAAGAAAACCTGATGAAATTGAAGCAATGGTGGATATAATGCTCTCAGGACAAGCTCGCGGAAGTTATTGTACTATGCATGGAAGAAGTTTTGATGAAACTGTTCAGAGATTAAAATCTCTTGGTTGTTCTGAATCAGAAACAAAATCTGTAGATTTGATTTTAGTTCAAAAAAGAAGACTGGTTTATGACAGGAAAAAAAGAAAAAATAGAGAAATACGGGAGATTGTTGAAATCGGAAGTCCGAGATATGCGGAATATTTTAAGGCAAATGAAAACGAAATCAAATCATCAGATACTGTCTTAGAAATTGCAGATAAATTAGGTTTTTCAAAAAAAGAAATGTTTGAGGAGATAAAAACTAGAGAGAAAATTATTTCAAAATCGGATAATGATTTTATTGATTATTTTGAAAACGTTCAAAAATCACTCTATGGATTTGAGAAAGATGATAGATTATAAAAAAGCTGATATGGAACTGGCTTTTTTTCTTAGAAGAATAAGTGTACTTATAGAAAGTGGATTAAGCATTTATGACTCTCTTAAAGTGATTTCAAACGAGGAGGGGGAATGTTCAAAAATTATTCTCAAAATTATTGAAAAAACAGAATCTGGTATTGCAATAGAGGAAGCTATTCGTTCTGCATCGAAAAGCATAAAATCTAATAAAATAAGGATGGCTTTGATGCAGCTTGCAACTACGCATTCTATGGGTGAAAGAGGAAAAAGGATAAGGCGATTATCTAATGAACTTGTTTCAAGACAGGAATATGAGATAAAGGAATACTCCAATAAAAGTTCTATTTATGGACTTATTTTTGTAGTTTTAGCAGTAATAGCACCTACGTTTTTAACTATAATTTATTTTCTTGGTGGAATTTCTTTCGGAGTGGTTATGAACGAAATGGAGTATCAATTATTGCTTCTTTTAGGAATTCCGATAATGAGTTTGGGTTTGATTATTATTTCGGAAAAAAATTATCCATTGCTGATATATGATCAGAAACATAATGAAGAATATTTGTTTTTATTATGGATAATACTAGCATTTTTTATTTTTTATATATTGGGAATTGTTGGAGTATTATTAGCTTCTGTTTTTGGAGCATATTATATATACCAAAAGTATTTGCATGAGAAAAAAAGGGAAAGTATAGAAGAAAACATACCGGATATGCTTTCTTATGTGTCTCAAATGCATGGAATGTCTTTTGAAAAAATAACGAATGAAGTTTCAAAGGCAGGATATGGTGAACTTTCTGAGGAATTTAGAAAAGCAAACAATCAGCTCAAATCCAATGTAGGACAAATAAAAATACTGAAAAATATGGAAAACAACAAAAAATCAGTATTGTTTTCAAGAACAATAAGTCTGTTTAGGTACAGTATAGAAAATAATAATTTTAAAGTTTTAAGTGAAATGGCTGAGGATATTATGAGATATTTTGAAATAAAAAGGAACAGAGCGAACAGTTTGGCTATACAAAAATATACTTTGATTCTTGGTTCAATCCTTATACCGATAATACTTACAATAACAAAAAATATGGGAAAAACATTTGGTGGAATATTGGGAACTGATGTCGATGAAAATATTTTTGAAACTGCAATACCTCTTTATTTGATAATTTACTCAATGATTGCAGGAAGACATATAACAAGCATAGAAGAGAGAAAATCGATAGGATTGGCTACAACAATTATTATGGTGGTTTTGGGATTAGGTTTTTATTTAATAATGATGAATGTGTAGTATGGATGCAGTAACGATAGCGATAAATAATATGAATAATCCACTGCTCACACAGTTATCGGTATTTTTGGATAATTCGTTATATTTCTTATTATTGGTTTTTGTTTTACTATTGATTTTTGAGAGAAATGATAAAAAAAGAACAAAACTTATGGCAGCCATATTTCTTGCTTTAGTATTTAGCAGTTTGATAAAAATTGCCATTGGAACTCCGCGTCCCTGCGAAGAACTTAATTTGAGGACTGACTGCTCGCAGGGTTATTCATTTCCAAGCAATCATACAATTGTCGCATTTACTCTAGCACTTGGTTTCCTTGATAACAAAAAATTTGTTTTGTTTTTGATTTTTGCAGTATTTATTGCAATAACAAGGATATATTTAGGTGTTCATACTTTTCTAGATGTAACTGCTTCAATGACACTTAGTCCGATAGTATATGAAATAGTGGATTATTATTGGAGGAGGATAAAATGAAAAATGAGAATTACAGGCAATATATACATATGGCAGCTACCCTCCTTGTTTTACTTTTTATGGAATTTTTCGGAAGGACAGGTACAGTACTCATGCTTATTTTAGTTCTATTAGTAGGATCGCTAATAATAAATATTAAAATTATAAAAAATAGAATTCCTTTGATAGACGGATTAATTAATTTATTTGAAAGGGATAATCCTAGATTTGTGGGTTATGGCTCTGCTTGGTTGGTTGTTGGGTGTTTGCTGACAATCACTTTTCTTTCAGATATAAATCAGATAAAATCAGTTATTTGGATTCTAGGTATTGGGGATGGAATGTCTACATTGGTAGGTATAAAATCTAGAAAAAAACTTCCGTATAACAAAAAAAAGACGATAAATGGTAGTGTTGCAATGTTTTTATCATCTATTCCAGTGTACTTTTTGATAGGTCCTATGGGGGTATTGATAGCAGCTGCGTGTACAATTATAGAAAGTATAGAACTTCCGATTAATGATAATGCTTCAATACCTTTAATAGGTATAATTATATTGAAACTTTTTGTTTGAGGGAATAAGATGGATATAATGTTTACAAAGGTAAATGAAGCTAGTTATAATATAGCTAAGAATATAAAAAAAATAGACACGAGTATAAAATTAAATGAATTCTTCAAGGATGTTCTTGAGGTCCCAACAGATTTTGAAACTGATGAAATAATTGTATTGAGCACGCACAAGTCAAAAAATCCTAAACCAATGTTAACTGCTCATATTCCAGGTAATTGGGGAAAAGCAGAATATGGTGGAACTGATAGAACATTGAATATTGCAGATGGGAATACGCTTAAAAAAGTAATAAAAAGAATGGATTTTTGGAATAAAAAATTAAATCTCAACTGGCCAGTATTTATTGAATCAGATCATCATGGTCCTAATTGTAAAGTACCGATTATTTTTGTCGAAATTGGAAGTAGTGAGAATGAATGGGGAAATGAAAAAGCTGGTGAAGTTGTCGCAAGAGCAGTTTTAGATATATTAAAAGATAAGAGTAGATATGAGGAAATATTTTGTATTGGTGGGGGACATTACTCTCAAAAATTTACAGAAATTGCAGTAAATGGAAAGTATGCTGTTGGGCATATACTCCCAAAATATATGATAAAAGAATTTGATAGAGAAATGTTTATTCAGGCAATTAATAAAAATAGAAATGGGAAAGTAAATAAAATTTTGATTGATAGGGAATGCAATAAATGGCAGAAAGATAAAATAAATCTAATTAATCAGGAATTTGGAATAGAAATAGAAGAATGCTGAATTATACTTTTTTATAAGAAAAAATTTTCTTTATTGTCTCGTGGGGTATGTTTGTCGCAAGACTGAGGCCTGCATAATAAAAAGTGGTTTTTATAACTCCACCATTTTCAAACCTTCTTGCTGAGGTTGTCACTCTTGGTTCGTTGAGAAATATCACCCTGCCCAGCCTCCTCATTCTTATTGAAAGTGCACCATCTTCAAGAGGTCTGTTCGGGAATCCGCCTAATTTAGAAAAAAAACTTTTCCGTATAACATTATTAAATCCCAATATTTCCCCTTTTCCGGATATTCCTTTTATTGCTAAATAGTTATTGCATATTGATTCCACGGCTTTTAGTGTCCTTGAAGTTTTATCAAAAGTAAATGCACAGGATAATGCGGCTATAGAATTATCATTTGAAATTATAGGATATACTGAAGAAATATAATTTCTGGGCAATAGCGTATCAGCATCAATAAAACATAGATATTCTGATTTTGCACTTTTAGCCCCTTGATTTCTTGCTCTCCATATGCCTTTTTTTGTTACAGTTAATATTTTATCTGCGTATTTTTCAGCTATTTCTCTTGTGCGGTCATTACTATTTCCATCAGAAATAATAACCTCAAAATCAATATCTGTTTTTTGATTTCTAACAGAAAGAAGGCATTTTTTTAGTTTATCCTCTTCATTTAAAGTGGGTATAATGATGGAAATATCAGTCATAGAATCAATCCGGAACATATTTTACATGTCTTCCTTTAATTTCAAAAGTTCCTTTAGAGAACATCGCAACCACTTCGCGATAAGATTTGTTTTCATATTCAAGTATTTTATCAGCAACTTCATCTCCTGAGGAGCAGGAGCTTATGTCTACTGCTTTTTGGAGAATTATTTCTCCACCATCAATATCATCAGAAACAAAATGGATGGTCAGACCAGATATCTTGCATCCATAATCATAAGCATCTTTTTGGGCATCGGTACTTCCCTTAAATGCAGGAAGAAGAGAGGGATGAATGTTGATTATTTTGTGTTTGTATTGTTCAAGAAGGGATTTTGATTTTATTATTCTCATATAACCTGCCAAAACCACGAGATTTATTTTATTGGAATCCAGTATTTCCTTTATTCTTGCATCCATTGCTTCCCTGCTGTGGTATAATTCACTTGAAAGGACCTCATATGGGATATCGTGTTCTTTTGCTCTTTGTATGGCCCTTGCATTTGGATTATTGGTAATGAGTACTTTTATTTTTCCATCTATCTCGCCTTCTTCTATTCCATCTATTATAGACTGAAAATTAGAACCTCTTCCGCTTGCAAGAATAGCTATTGAAAGTTTTGGCATAAATATAGATTTGAATTAATAATTTAAAAGATTACACTTTTACCAAATTAAGTGCTTTGACAACATCTTCTTCGTCTTCGATTTCTCCAAATATTTCTTCTAAAAGATCTTCAAAGGTAATTAATCCAATTACGAAGTTTTTTTTATTAACTACAAAAGCCATATGCACACGTGTTTTTTGTAATTTGATAAGTGTTTTGTTTATTTTTTCATCACTAGGGATATGAATTGCATTTATAGTTAAATATTTTATTTTATCCTTGGATCTATTTTCTTCTATTGCCCTTAGAATTTCTTTTATATGCACTATCCCAATTATGTTTGATTTTCTTTTATCATAAACAGGATATCTTGAATATCCTGACTTATCTATTAATGGAAGAATTTTTTCAACTGTATTCTCCGAAGATACGCAAATCATATCTTTTTTTGGGATAAGGATATCTTTTATGGAAACTTCGTCGAATTTTAATAGTTTTTCTATGGTTTCTTTTTCTTTTGGATGGATTGTCTGTTCTTCTACGCCTAATTCAACTAAAGCAACAATGTCCTTATCTGTGATCTGCCTGTTTTTAGGTTTGAATTTAAAGATATATTTGAATAGAAATGCTGAAATTGAATCAAATAACAAAATTATCGGATGAAATATTTTAGAAAGAATTAGGATTATCGGTGCTGAAAACAATGCAATTTTTTCCCTGTTTGCCTCAGAATAGCTTTTAGGGAATATTTCACCAAAAACTAAGATAAAGAAAGTTGTAATTCCTACTGCAATCCCGAAACCTATTGATCCGAAAAGTTCTATACAGATTATTGTATTTAATGAAGAAAGTAGGATATTTACAATATTATTTCCTATTAAGAGGGTTGTAAGCATTTTTTGCGGTTTTCTTCTTACCCTTCGCAATATTGCTATTCCTTTTACTTTTTGATTGGATAATTTTCTTAAAGTAAGCCGATCCATTGATATTAGAGCTACTTCTGATCCTGAGAAAAAAGCCGAAAGGGCAAGAAGTATTAATAAAAGTAATATTCCAAGTTCAATCATTATTTAACCTAGATAATTCTTTTTTCAGTAATTATTAAATCCATTGGTATGTCATGTTTTTCATTTGGAAGTTTTTCAACGATTTGAAAATCAAATGCGAGCGCAATTTTTGTTATTGATTTATTTTTAAGGAAAATGTCATAGAATCCTTTTCCATATCCTAATCTATTCTTTTTTATATCAAATGCAACTCCGGGAATAAGAATTAAATCCGGAGTATAATCAATAAAACTCTTTGTTTTTGGTTCAAGAATTCCGAATTTTCCAGCAACAAGATCATTGAATGAAGTGAATTCAACTAAATCTATTTTGCTATTAGTTACTGGAACAGATAATCTTTTCTTTCCTAACAAATGTTCTACAGTATAATTTGTATCAACTTCATGGGGTTTGGAAAGGTAAACTGAGACAGAACTAGCTTCCATAAATTCTTTTATTGAGAGTAGTTTATTCATTATCATTTCACTTTTATATTTTACATCTTCTCTTGACTGTGAATATAATAGTTCTTTCATTTTTGAACGTATTTCTTCTTTATTCATTAAACTGAATTGATAGGAATAAGTTAAAAGAGTATTGTGGATTTTATTTGTAGTATAAACTGCAGGGGTAACGAAGTGGTCAAATTAATTTTATGTATTTAAAATTAAGATTAAACGTGCTGGATTCAGAGTTCAGTCCCTTAGTGGGTTCGTGGGTTCGATCCCCATCCCCTGCATTGAATAATTCCTAAAAAAAGTAGTTTCCTGTATTCTATAATTTATTCAACAGACCATCCGCCGTCTATGGCCAAGGAATGACCAGTAACATACTTTGATTCCTCACTAACCAAATATAGTACTCCATAACCAATGTCCTCGGGTTTTCCAATACTGCCGATTGGAATCTGTTTCTTATACATTTCCAATGTTTTCTCTGGATTTGGTCCGGTTTTTGTCATATCGCTTTCTATTGCTCCGGGCAGAATCGCATTAATTCGTATACCTTGAGATGCAAATTCAATTGCAACTGATTTGGTAAAGGAAACAATTCCTCCTTTTGATGCACAGTAAACTGAAAGTTGCGGATAGCCTTTTAATGCTGCAATAGAGGCGATATTTACAATATTTCCATTTTTTTGTTTTTTCATCTGTTTTAATGCATATTTTGTTCCAAGGAAAATTCCTTTCAAATTGATATCTATAATTCTATTCCACTCATTTTGTTCAACTTCCTCGGTTGGTTTCTGAAGCAATACTCCGGCATTGTTTACCATTATATCCAGCTTTCCAAATTTTTTAACAGTATTTTCTACTAACTGTTTTACATCTTCTTCTTTTGCTACATCACATTCTATTGCAAGCGTTTTTACCCCTAATTTTTCAATTTCAGAAGCTGTTTTTTCACATTTTTCCTTATGTCTTGAGGTTATAACAATATTTGCACCTGCTTTTGCGAGTACGATAGCTATACCTTTCCCTATTCCTCGATCAGATCCGGTAATTATTGCCGTTTTTCCTTTTAATGAAAACATTTTATCACTTATAGATTAATTTCAAAAAACTTTATAAATATCCTTGCTGAGAACAGATTCAGGTGTATTTATGGCATATGGAGGATATAGTTATACTGATTTGAAATATAAACCAGATCCAAAAAATGATTTTGTAGTTCTATTTTGGACAAAAAGTCAAATGAACATAGAAAAAACTGCTGAGGCTTTGGCTGCAGAAAGCAGTGTAGGCTCCTGGACAAGATTAAGAACAATGAATAATGTAGTATGGGAAAAATATAGAGCAAGAGTTTTTTGGATTGGAAAGGTTAGTGCAAAAAGCGGATTCATAAAAATTGCATATCCTATAGAGCATTTTGATGTGAAAAACTTGTCTCAATTTCAGGCATCAGTATTAGGAAATGTATTCGGGTTAAAAGAATTAGAAGAACTATATGTTTTTGATATTTCAATTCCTAAAAATTATCAAAAAAGATTCAAAGGAGCAGCACTAGGTTTGGGGGGAATAAGAAAACTGGTCGGTACTGAAAAAACAAAAAGACCGCATATGGGAACAATTGTAAAACCAAAAGTAGGGCTTACACCAAAGGAATGGGCAAATGTAGCATATAAATCTTATTTGGGTGGATTGGATTTAGTAAAAGATGATGAAAATTTAGTTGATCAGAAATTCTGCAAATGGAAAGAACGATTGAATGAAGTTGTAAACGCAATTGAAAAAGCAGAAGGAGAAACTGGACAGCATCATATTTATTCTTCATCAATTACAGATAAACAATCAAGAATGATTGAAAGAGTGGATTACCTAAATGAAATGGGATTGAATAAAAAAGTAATTGTAATGTTGGACATTTATATTTTAGGATTAAGTACGGTTGAGGAAATTCTGGAAATTACAAGAAAATATAAATTTGCAATCCATGGGCATAGGGCAGGATTTGCAGCTGCAAACAGAGGGAGTTTTGGAGTAAATTTCCAGGTTTATGAGAAATTTTACAGACTTCTTGGAATAGATCAATTGCATGTTGGAACAGGAGTTGGAAAAATGGAAGGTTCTCCTCTTGCAATAAAAAGACTGCATGAACTTGCTGAGAATTTTAGTTTAAAAGAAAAATTGTATTTTGGCTCTCTTGAAATGGAATTTGAAAAAAATATAAAACCTATTTTAAGCATTGCTTCTGGTGGAGTGGATGCAGGAAAAGTGGATGCTATTATAGCACTTCACGGAAAGAATACAAATATACAAGCGGGGGCAGGAGTTCATGGGCATTCTGGAGGAACTGTAAAAGGAGCAATTTCAATGAAACAAGCAGTGGAAGCAGTAATGAAAGGGGTAGCTGCTCCAGAGTATGCAAAAACACATCCAGAACTCTCACAAGCTTTGAAAATATGGGGATATTCTGATCCAAAAGAGATATACAAAGAAATAGAGTATGAAAGGAAAAATTACAAAAAAATGACTTTAGAAGCACTCAAAAAAGGAAGAGCGGGAGTTATATTCTAAATCCACAAAATTGAAAAGAATTTAAAGAGATGAATGAATATTTTATACATGCGGTCTGTGGACTTTAGAAATGGAAAAATCTTTCTGCTCGATCAAAGAAAATTGCCTTATTCAGAAAAATATATTGAGTGTAAGAGCATAAAACAAGTTTTTAACGCAATTAAGAATATGGTTGTTCGTGGAGCTCCTGCAATAGGTGTTGCTGCTGCTTATGGACTTTCAATATCAAAAAATTTTGTAAAGGATTGTGAATTTTTAAGAAAAGCAAGGCCTACTGCTGTAGATTTGAATAATGCAATTGAATTTATGATTAGAGAGAATAAAAAAGGAAAAAAATCAATTGATTCTGCAAAAAGATGGCATAAAAAAATTATTGAAAAAACAAAAAAAATAAGTGAAAATGGAGCTTCTTTAATAAAAAGTAATAGCAATATCCTCCTTCATTGTAATGCTGGAATGATTGCAACTGCTGGTGAAGGAACTGCTTTGGGGGCAGTTGTTTATGCAAAAGAGAATGGAAAAAAGATATTTGTATATGTAAATGAAACAAGACCAAGAATACAGGGAGCACTTACAAGTTGGGAATTGGGAAAAAATAGAATTAAACATAGAGTAATTGTGGATTCTTCAGCTGGTTTCTTCATGGAAAATGGAAAAGTAGATTGTGTTTTTGTGGGAGCGGATAGAGTATTAAAAAATGGGGATTTTGCAAATAAGATAGGAACTTATTCCTTAGCAGTTATTGCAAAGGAGAATAAAATACCATTCTATGTGTGTTTTCCGATTTCAACATTTGATAGTAAAACAAAAAATGGGAAAAAAATAAAAATAGAGGAAAGAAGTGAGAAAGAAGTTCTTGAGATTCTTGGAAAAAAAGTATATGGAAAAAATACAAAAGCACTTAATCCTGCATTTGATATTACTCCTTCAAAATATGTAACTGCATATATTACTGAGTATGGAATACATAAAAAACCTAAAGAGATTGGGAAGATATGGAAAAATATACCGGAGTAAAATTCAAAGTAATTGAAATAAAAAATAGTGTTGCAAATACAGATCTAGAGAGAATGCTCTTTATTGACAAAATAATTAAAGGGTATGTTAAGGTTAATAAAAATGAAGGAAATTTTAGTTTAAGAATGGAAAATGGTTTTTTAATAAAAAAAAGTGGAAGTAGAATGACTGATTTAAAAAAAGAGGATGTTGTATTTGTTAAAAAAATTGAGGATGAAAAAGTTTATGCATCAGGTGGAACACCTTCCTCTGAAAGTTTAATGCACAACGAGATATACAATAGACGAAAAGATGCACGGATAGTGTTGCATTTTCATGAAGATAAATTACTATTGAAACGATTTGAATTTGAAACAAATGAATATGAGTATGGAAGTATTGAAATTGCAAAAGAAGTTGGAGAATTAATTGAAAAAAGCTGGATTGTTAAAATAAAGAACCATGGTTTTGTAATTATTGCTTCGGATGAAAAGGATTTAAAAGAAAAATTAGAGAAAATAAAGTTGAGAAAATGAGCAACACTGAAGAAAAAATAATGGAAATAGAGGCGGAAATAAAAAAAACCCAAAAGAACAAAGCCACAGAGTATCACATAGGTCTCTTAAAAGCAAAAATAGCAAAATTAAGAAAGAATATGTACGCTCCTTCAGGAACAGGGAAGGGTGGGGGATTTGATGTAAAAAAGGATGGTGATGCCACAGTGGTTTTTGTAGGATTTCCTAGTGTTGGAAAATCCACTTTACTAAATAAGCTCACGAATGCAAAATCAGAAGTAGCTGCTTATGAATTCACTACACTAAACTGCATACCAGGGATGTTAAGATACAAAGATGCACGGATACAACTGCTTGACCTCCCAGGAATAATAAAAGGAGCTATGGAAGGAAAGGGAAGGGGAAAAGAGATTATATCTGTAGCAAGAAATGCAGATTTAGTTATGATTATAGTAGATAGCAAACATCCTGAGCATTATGGGATAATACTAAATGAACTTTATGGATTTGGCATAAGATTAGATAAAGAAAAACCAGATGTTCAGATAAAAAAGGGAATTCGTGGAGGAATACAAATATTAAGTTCCAATATTTTTCTTAAAAATATATCAAAAAATGAAATAATTGCAGTTTTGAATGAGTACGGAATACATAATGGAACTGTTGTTCTCAGGGAAAAAGTTGATTTGGATAGATTCATAGATGCGCTGGAATCAAGTAGAGTATACATTCCTTCTTTGATAGTAGCAAATAAGGCTGATTTGGGGATAGATAAATCAAAATTTAATTTTGAATACGTTTCAATATCTGCAGAATTAGGAGAAGGAGTTGAAGAACTGAAAGAAAAAATTTACAATAAATTAAAATTCATAAGAATTTATACAAAAAGAAAAAGAGAAAAAGCAGATATGGAAGAAGCACTTATATTGATAAAAGGACAAAGTGTCAGGGATGTTTGTAGAAAGTTACATAGAGAACTTGAAAAAACATTCAAGTATGCACTAATTTGGGGGAAAAGTGTAAAACATCCTGGGCAACGTGTGGGGATAGACCATATAATTGAAGACAAAGATGTTGTTCAGATAGTAACTAAATAGGTGTCCATATGGCGAATGAAGAGGAAATAAAAAGAATAAAGGAATGGTGTGACCAAAAGAAAAAAGAGAAGAAAAAGGTGTATATTGTTGAAAGAAATCCGTTTGCTGATGAAATGTCATGGACAAGAAGATTTGTATTCATAGAAATTGACAGATCAAGGGAAATAGCCGCTAAAACAAGTTTGGTTTATGACTCCTTAACAAAGGAATTGTGGCAGTATATTAATGGACAATGGATGAGAGTGGAACCTTCTTTTGATATAAAAATAGAATAGAAAAGAATTGTTTGTTAGTTCTCTAGATATTGTGTCTATGGTAGGGATTTGTAATAGAATATTATGAATAATAAAATCCTTTAATATATCGACTTGGGGGGAGTGGGTGAGCCATTAGGCGAGGGGTCCTTCCCTTGCCTAGGGTGAGAAAAGTATATAAAGATGTTATGAGTAATATATTTGATTCAAATGGTCGGAAGAGCATATCTTGAATTAGAAAAACATATTCTAAAAGGTAAGTTAGGAGGGGTTCCTATTCCTCAAGCAATTCAGATTATTCCAGGTATTGTTGTAAGTGTGTTAGCAATGAAAAACGCTGCTGACCTGGCTAAAAATTTTGATAGAAAAAGAGTAACGTGGGGTTGACTCATGGTTAATTTTAAAGATTTGGATCCTAAAAGTAAAGCGAGAGTAATAGAAGTATGGAGCAGGATGAGCGAGAGCGACAAAACTCATTTTGTAAATCAAGTTGCGATAGCCTTAAGTGTTCTTGGAACAGATAATGGTGGAAAACAGCAAATTGAAGATGTTGTAAAAAAACTAATAGAAGATGGGGCAAATAACCTTGCTGATTTTGGTTTATATTTAAGGATGGGATTAAAACAATTGAATAAATTTGAAATAAGAACTGTGAAGATAGTGGATAATTACAGAATGAAATATAATCTTCCTACTTTACCATCAAAACCATTGGTTTGATTATGCTTATTTTTTCAATTCAATTTATCTAAAGAATTAAACTTTTTATTTTTAATCTTAGTGCGGGTTATTTTCTAAAATTATTGAAAACTAGTGCCAGGAAACCTCCCGAAAGAGCAGTTATAAGCTGCATTGGTCCCATTGCTATAAGAAATAATTCTGGAACTATTTTAAGATATACAATTATAACTGCAGGAATGAACAAAATAAAGGATTTTACAATTGAAGAATAAATTGTCCCTAGATAAGGTTTATTTTCTCCAACAGAGATTTTCTTGTTTAAATAAACAAAAATAAAATTTCCGAGCCAGATAAATGGAATAAAAAATAATAAAAATGAAGTATTTGCACCAAATAAAATTCCGGTTAAATAAGCTGCAATGCTTGGAAGAAGTATTGGGAAAAGATTTTTCCACCCTGAGAGGTAAAATGCAGATAAGACTAATAAAAAATTAACTGTTGTTCCTACAAAAAATTGCATTGGCAGAGTATTAAGATGGCCGAATATAAGAGGAATTAAGAATATTAGTATACTTATAAGTGCAAGTTCATGCATCTCCTTTTGTCCATATTGATGTTTTATTACAAATATATTTTGGAAATCCATAACATCACTCTTCAAGAATATTTTCAGGAGAATTCTTTTCTACAGGTCTTTTCATTCTAGTTCTTATTAATCTGTGGAGTTCGTCATGGAATAATTCAGCCTCATTGTAAGGCATTGCAATAATAGAAATTTCATAACCTGTACTTCCGCTCGTGCTGAAGTTAATTGAACACAGATTAAGTATTTTATCGTAAAAACTTCTTCTTATAGAAGAATCTGTTATTTTATGGACTGGTATTTTTTTCTTTTGCATACTAAGTATGCCTGTTTGATGTACTAGTTCATCATCAGTTATTGATAATAAAGTTGCTTCTGAATGAAGTTTAGAATGAACCCACCCTGAAAAAACAGAAAGTACTGAAATACCAAAAATAATAAATAAAATCCAGCCCAAACTAAATGATCCTAAAAGAGATAGAATATTAAGAATGGTTATAAATATTAGAAAAACTAATAAATGCCAGTATTTCTTCATAAAAAATCCTGAAGGTGTTGGTTTAATCATCTCCATAAAGAAAATAGAAACAAATAATATAAAAATCTAGTTTAAAGGTGTTTTGGATGATCATGGCCTAACTTCTGCCTTTCAATTATAAGTTTAATCTGCTCTTTACCTTGTTTTAAAAATGCTTTATGATTGAAACCATACCTTTCAACTAATGAAGCAACATGCTGCCCACCCAAAAAGTGCGGGAGAATGACATAATTAACCCCGTTTGAATAAAGTTCAAGTGCCTGGTCTATTTGATGAGAAACTACCAGAATTACTGCTTTTTTATTATATTTTCTTACGTGCCTAACCATTATTAGATTGTTTTCAAAATCAGGTATTGTTGAAAGAATCATTTTTGCATCCTTTAGATTTATACTATCTAAAAACTCGGTATCTCCTGCATCACCATAAACACAATGCTCTTTTTCTTCAACAAGGATTTTTATTGTTTCTGGATTGAAATCAACAACAAGGAAACTCTTTTTCATTTCTCTAAAATTTTTTGATAAACCGTGACCTATCCGGTTATAACCAAACATCACTATATCATATGTATCTCTAGGTTTATGCATTTGTTCTTCAACTTTTTTGCCGCTTCTTTCAAAGATCCCTAGATAACCGGAAAGTAGATTGTAAATAGAACTAGAGTAAAGTATCATATAAGTTGAACCTGCTATAGTTATGATACCGACAATGGTTACTATTGAAACTATTTCATTTGAAAGATGGCCTACCTTTGCACCTAATGCAACAAGTATTATTGAAAATTCACTTATCTGTGCAACTGTGAAACCTGCAAAGAGTCCGGTTCTTTTTGTATAACCAAGAAGTCCCATAATAATCATTACAATTAGTGGGTTCCCTATCAGTATGAATAATGAAAGAAGAATAATTTCAGGTATTCTGTCAGAAACATCTGCAAATACCATCTGGGAACCAAGAAGAACGAAAAATAAAATTATGAAAAAATCTCTTAGAACTCTCATCCTTGCACTTATTTCATATTTGTAGGGAGACATTGAAAGCGTAATTCCTGCAAGCAGTGCTCCGATTTCCATTGAAAACCCATACTGTTGAAAAATTGCTGCAAGTATAACAGACCAGCCTATTGCAAAAATCAAAAGAACTTCTTGATTTGAGGCTGCAATTTTTGTAATTCTTGGTAAAATTAATGCACCGAATACGAACAGGCCTGCAAGCAATAAAACCCCTGTAATTACCATGGGCATAAAACTAAAGTCATATGATGATCCTGCCTGTGAAGAGGAAATGACCATCAATGCAATAACTGCTATAAAATCCTGAATTATAAGGAAACCAATGGAGATTTTCCCATAAAGTGTTTCTAAATCTCCCTTATCTGAAAGAAGTTTCATTATTATAATGGTACTACTGAAAGTAAGGGCTATTGCTATATACATAGATTCAATTTCACTGAACCCGAGAGCAAGACAAATTAAATAACCAAATAGAGAGGTAAAAAGAACCTGGCCTATACCAGTAAATACTGAGGCTTTCCCAACTTCTTTTATAACCTTAGGGCTCAAACCAAGACCGACAATGAATAAAAGAAGAGTTATTCCTATATGCGAAAATGCTTCTATTGTTTCTGTGGATTGTAAAAGATTGAAAACATAAGGTCCGGCAAGTATGCCACATATTATATAACCAATAATTAAAGGCTGTTTTAGCATTCTTGCAATTATAGAAATAAGGGTTGCTATTGCTGCAAGTAATCCTATCTCAAGTATGACATCCACAGAAATATTTAAACAAAAAGAGTTTATATTTGTTTGGTGTCTTTAGTCCCAGCTATATGTCTTTATTTTATTCTTTTTTAATTCATTATTTATTTCATTTGCAAGAACGGATTTTACAAGTGCTATTTCTGCAAAAGGCACTGTTTGGAATAGAATAGTGTATGAATCTCTTGAATCATCAAAACCAATATGTCTTATAACTGGTCTAAACCCTCTTAAAAGACCATCGCATTTACTTAAAGAATTGGAAAATGCTAAGAGAACATGCTTTTCAAATTTTTTAAGATCAGTGCAGGAACATGTGAAATTCAAAACCCATATATTGCCACCTGCGTTTGAGAAATTAGTAATTGGATTAGAGGAGATGTAACTATTCGGAATTAGGATATTTCTTCCGTGTATATCTTTAACAACTGTAGTTCTGCCTGTGATTTCAATGATGTAACCACTTAATCTTCCCAAACATACGAAATCCCCTGGTCTTATGAAACGGTTGTAAATTCTAAAACCTGCAATTATGTCCTTGATCTCAGTATAATAGATAATAAATATTAACAACAGGAGAAGTATTCCGAATGAAACAAGAACAATTGAAAGTTGCGGACTGAAAAGGTCTATTATCAGTAAAAATGCTATAAAATATAGGATTACCGCTATTGAAGTTTTTATCGCAAAAAGTGCTCGTGATGTAAATTTAACTCTAAAAATATTTTTTCCATAATGTTCAAAAACTGAAGAAATTATTTTAAATAAAACATTTACTGAAATAAGTATGATTGCAATTGACCATAATTTGAAGGCTTGATGTTCAAGAATAGAATTATCAAAAATAAAAATCCCAACATAAAGACTTATTAATGAGACAAATGCAATTATTTGAGGCTGAACTTCCTTGATTATATTGGTAAGAAAAGTCATCTTGGTCCTTAATGCAGTCATCTCAATGATTCTTGAAAAAAATGCCCACAGCATTAAAAGAGCAATAAATGAGAATGCAAAACCAAGCAGGCTCATAAAGAAAGTTATATTGATAATTTCCTCGAACATTTTTACACCTAAGAGGGATAATCAAATATACTTTAAATAATTACTGGTCGGAAGTATATTTAATTTTGATAACAATCAACACATGTTTCCTCAAATCCAGTATGGAGAAGTTGTTTTGCCTTTCTGCTCATTGGGGAACCCAGATAATTTTCATATAATTTTTGTATTTCTGGATTTTGTGAAGGAACTTTTAATTTTAATCCTTCATCAATTTGGTATAGTCCTTTTCTTCTTTTTTCAAGATTTTCTTTTGTAGATTGCGGCTGTCCTGCTCCTCCAACACAACCACCTAAACAAGCCATTATTTCAACAAAATGATATTTTTTTAGTTTTTCTTTATCGTTCAACAATATACTTGCATTTCTTAAGGAGTTGATTACAAGCATTTTAAATTCTATTTTTCCAGAGCTATAAGTTATCTCTCGTATTCCTTCCTCACCTCTTAAATTTTTTTTATCTATTTTTTCTAAAGGAAGATTGTTTATATAAGCATAATTTCTAAGTGCTGCTTCTCCAACCCCTCCAGAAGAACCAAATATTTTACCTGCACCACTTGCAGTTCCCATTAAAGAGTCAAAGTCCATATCCTCACACTTTGAAAGTTCTATGTTGTTTTCTTTAAGAATTTCTGATATTTCTTTTGTAGTTATTACCCCATCCACCATAAGCTTTCCTTTTACCCTTAATTCCGGCCTCAGCGCCTCTGCTTTTTTTATAACACAGGGCATAATTGCTATTGAAAAAATATTATCTGGGAGAATGTTCATTTTTTCTGCAAAATAAGATTTTATAAGTGCTCCAGTAACTTCCATTGGACTTTTTACTGTTGCCATATTACCTACTAAATCAGGGTATGCATGTTCAAGGAAACTTACAGTTCCAGGGCAACAAGAATTGATTATTGGGAATTCCCCCTGCTTGATTCTTGATTCGAATTCTTTGCTTTCTTCCACTACACAAATATCTGCTCCAAAAGAGGTATCAAAAACATATTTTACTCCTAATTTCTTAAGAGCAAAAATTAATTTTTTATATAGTGGAGTACCCGGTTCATAACCAAATAACTCTCCAATACTTACTTGAACTGCTGGAGCTATTTGTGCAATAATAATTTTATTCTTATCAGAAAGAACTTGTTTGAATAAATCGGGTCTCATGATATAAATTAAGTGATTATGATTATATACTTTTGTTTTATTTAGAAGAAAGCGATTAATAATAGAAATAAAATTTATAAAAAAATAAAAAAAATTATTTTCTAAAGATTCTGAATGCAGCTGCGGCTCCTACAAGAATAGCTCCAATAGCAACTCCTGTACCTGCGATTATACTTCCGCTGTCTCCGAATATATCTTCCTCTTTATCTTCTTCATCAACAGGTTTTGCAGGCTTTAGGGATTTTACTGCTTTATAACCATTTCCGGCATATATTTTGTATTCTCCTTCTTCATCCATGGTTAAAGAGATATATCCATTCTCATCAGTGGTTAAAAGAAGTTTTTTTCCGCTCGGAGTAAGCACCTCAACTGGGGTATTCTTTGCAGGTTCTCCGTTAAGCATTACTCGTATTTTTGCCTGATCTCCTAAGTTTTCATTATCGCTTGCGAGTATGCTATAGGAAGGATATGAACATACATGATTTGTACATATCAAACCAGAGTCACAATCAGTACTTGAGCAACAATCATAAGTAAACCATTGGTGTTTATCAGCATATCCACATATTCCTAATATCTCTACACATTTTCCATTTGTGCATTTTTCATTATCCGCGCAATTTAAATTGCTTGAACAGGTTGATTTCGGATCAGGATCAACAGGCTTTATTATTTCTCCATCAGCATCACATCCAAAATACCAAAACTGAGAAATAAATTTCTCCCATTTATCTTCTCCTGTGATTGAAACTTCTAATTTATATAATCCTAATCCTTTAGTGTTAAGAGTTACTTGTTTATTGGATAGTGGTTGGGTATCTGAAGTACTTGGTGGAGAAGTTCCCAATAAGCCATAATAGTATAACGTTGCAGTTGCACCTAAACTTTGTTCAAGAATTACTTTTATTTTATCTCCAGGACATTCAAAAGAGTAAGTTACACCTGGTTGATCTGTATATTGGTTTATTGTAGTGCTATCACTATCATAATAGTTATTTATGTTTGTTATATTCGTGATATTAGTAATATTGGATTGATTGTAATAATTTCCCATATAAAATATTGCAAAATTCATTGAAACCAGAGACATATCGTCACTATTATTCTCATCTGATGGATTTGATGAAATGCCAAACCCATCAGGCATGTCATTTATATTAATGGAGAATACATTATTTACAGTATCATGAGTTACACTAAATTCATCACATTCAAAACCAGGTGTAAGTCTTATCCAAGGAAATAATAAAGCCGATGGCATTGTAGTCATCTCACCAAGTAGATAGAAACCAAGTGCATCCTCATTTGTATTATAAGTAGCAAGTTTCTCATTGGTATAGCTAAGGGAAATATTTGAGATATTTAAGAGAACTGCATGATCCGAATCAAATGAATAGAATGAAACAATATTGTTGAAATCGTTTGCACCTGAGGGGGTGGATAAGAAATCACTTAATTCACGGTTAAGTATACCAAAACCAGAATGAGAACCATAAGTGTCATTTTGACCTGTTTCATTAACTATACCATAGTAATTAATACTAAATATAGGGCCACCCTCTTCAAGCTCAACATTTCTAAAAATAATTTCATGATTTGTAGGATTCTGTCTTTCTGAGATAATAAGAATATCCAGTAAAATATTCCTTATAGAAGTATTTTCTATTAAAATCCCTGAAAGATTATTATTATAAGAGTTAGCGAATATTATACCAACTTCAAAAGTAGCATTAGTTTCTTCGTCAAGACTACCTCCTCTAAATTCGAATCCGCCACCATTTATAATCGTATTCAAAATGGTTATGTTTTCATTAGAAGTGTTAAAATTAGCTAAAAATAAAATCCCTAATGTAGTATTGAAATTATTTATTAAATTGTACTGCTGAAGAGTTAGTTCTAAACCATCTATTAACAGATTAGAGGAGTTAATTATACTTAAACCTGTTCCAGCATTATTAATCTCAGAATCAAATATTGAGATATTCTCTGCAGAATAAAAATCAAAACCTACAGGACAGGAGTTAAAAGTAACATTGCGGAGTAGTATATTCCCAAACAAGGAAGGAGCCTCATCCCCCAAAGGAGAAGCACTTAAACCTACTATTTTATTCTCTACTAGAAGATTAGTAATTGTAACATCTTCTAACGGGGGCATAAGAAGAACCCCAAAAGCATAAAAAAATGGGGCACTTTCCTCCTCTTGTCTAAAAAAAGATTCATCATCTTCACTAGCGCTGAAAATGCCTGTTAGTGCTTGCAAAAACTCAAAAGTATTTTCTATATCCATAAGACTTTCATCAAATAAAGTCTCAAGACGTTCTAATGGCTCTGTTTTTCCATATATCGAGATATTATTTAAAATAAGATCACTAAAATTGCCAAGAATAAGCATTCCTAAATTATCTGTGGAGATAGATATGTTATTTATATAGTATTCCGCTCCCATATTATCAAAAATAACAAGTGCAACTTGTGCATTTGAATCTATTTCTATATTTTCAATAGGAGATAGATTTGTAGAGTCGTATAACAACAGCATAGCTATAGTTTCATCTTCAGGTATCTCTCTCACACCATCAATAGTCTGATTTTCAATGAAAAAATAAGGTTTGTTTCCATCCATAAAATTATTTGTAGTTATAAGCCAAGTTCCTGGATTACTTCCGAAAAGAAGAGGGAAATCATAGGAGTTGTTTTCGAATGTATTTCCATCAAAATAAACAGCTCCTTCAGTATCTTCTTCCCCAACTATAATTAGTGAACTTGCCGGAAAATTAGAAATATAATTATCCAGAATATTTACTGTACTAATATTGGTGTTTGAAAGAATAACAATAGCAGTAACAAGAAAAGTATCGTAACTTAGATAAACAGAATTATCAAAAACTTCATATAATGAACTCATATTCATATTGCCTTGATAATTAAATTCACATTCACTTATGCTTCCATTGGAATTGAGGAAACTGATAGATACAAAATTATCTCCTGTTGAAACATTGGTTAAATTGACTTCGGAATTAAAAGCAAAAATGCCGTGAGAATTGCCTAGGGCGTTAGTAAAATTTATATTTTCTATTTCCATTTCGCTATCTACAATTATAACCATTGCAGCATTTTCATTAGGTTCAGTTTCACCATCCCCGGTAATTCCATCAACAAAATAATAAATTGGACTTCCATCTATAGAATTGTTAGTACTTACATTATTTCTAAAATAACCGGTGTTATACCCATTCCAAGAGAAATCCCATAAACTACTACTTCCCCAATAATCAGAACGAATAGAAAAAAACAAACCAACGTCATTATTGTTAAATTCATTATTCGAAAGAGTGAAATTGCAACCCGATAGTAGTGCACCTATCGCACTATTATTTATTTGATTATTTGAAACAAATGTTTCTTCATCATTAAGACAATCATTCGAAAAAATAATACCGATATCAGAATCATTTATTTGGTTATTTTGTACAATACTATTTCCATAATGAATATATAAAGTAGATCCTTGATAGAAGAAATTATCACTTACATTAAAATCAATAAAGTTGGGATTGCGATAGAAATATGGACTAATATAACTTGGAAAATGAGAGTTATAAAGAGTATTATCATAGAAAGAGATATTTTCATAATTAACCTGGCCCCAGGAGTTAGATAAAACACGCAAGACATTTGAAAAAATACAGTTAGATATTGAAAGATTACTGATATTATAAAGACCCACAACAGCTAGTTTATTAGAACCATTTCCCATAAAAGTAAAATTACTATTCCGTATAACACTATCGCTTAAATTATTTCCACCAAGTACTCTCCACGCATATACAGAAGATGGAAGTGTATGAGTTATTTCAAATTTAGAATTTTCAATTAAGAGGCTTCCGTTAGTTTGAACAAATATAAATTCACTAGTCCAAGAGTTAGGAAGGTTATTAGAAATAAATGTAAGATTACCGATTGTATTTCCATAATTTGAATAAACTATTCTATAGAAACCATCTCCTGTTTGCATAAGAATAATATCTGAGATATTGTTTCCTGTACAATTTGGATGAACACCATCCACACAACCAGTTAGACGGGTGTCACTCTTATTATTACCAAAATACATATAAGAATCAGTGTAAGTTCCGGGGCATAAAATAACAGTATCTCCATCATTAACTTGACTATAGAATACCTCATTGAGTGAACCTAGTGGAGCAGAAACATTGTATTGTTCTCCACCACTTGAATTTACATAACAAGGTTCATCAACATAAACTTCATGAACAGCACTAAAAATCATTCCAAATAAGAATAATAAAATGATAAAATTTTTCATATTATCTCCGTTTGTATTTTTACTCAATAACACTTTATAAATACTCCTGTTTTTTTTTTTTGAGTTTTTTCGAGGAAAAAGGCAGATTTTTAAGTGCTTAGGTCTTCTTACTAAATATGGCGCTTTCAGATAAAGATATATTGAAATTGATGAAAACAGGAAAATTGAAGGTAGTTCCTTTCAAAAAAGAACAGCTTGGACCAGCTTCAATAGACTTAACATTAAGTGATGAATGGCATTTTTTTAGGGAGGAATATATTGGAAAAACAGTTGATCTTTCAAAAAAGGGTTTTAAAGAACTAACTAAAAAGATAAAATCAAAAAGTATAATTCTTAATCCTGGGGAAATGTGCCTTGGGAAAACTTTGGAAAAAATAACTTTAGCTCCTGATGTTATGGGAATCTTAGAGGGTAGAAGCCGATACGCACGAGTTGGATTAACTGTGCACATAACCGCATCAGTAATACAACCGGGGAGTAACAATCACCAAATTTTAGAGATAGTGAATTTATCACCACTTAGAATTGTGTTGCATGCAGGAATGCAAATTTCACAGATGTCTTTTCATAAATTAGAAAATCCAACAACACAACCGTATTATAAATTCGGTAAAATTGCAAGGAGGCAGTAAATGAAAACAAAGGAAATGGCAATTATATCTATTGCATTTGTTTTGTTAATAATTATAATCGCAAATTTTATGTTTTATAATAATCTTGATGAAAATTTTTTAGAAGTTAAAGAAGGAAAATTAATTAAGAATAAAGGTCTTGCGATTTTATCTGGAGAAAAGTATGCATATTATTTGTATAATAATGAGGGGGTTATTGGTAATTTGGAATTTAGTATTAAAAGCGGTATGGGATGTCTGGGAGTAGATATTTTTACTGATTATAGCGGAGTTTGTATTAAATCTGATGGAACAGATAGCAGAAATTCTAATATTTCTTTTGTGCACCCTCAGGTAGCATTCTTTAAACCATGGATGCTTGCACTGGAGGAAGGATGGAATTGGAAAGTAGAGTATATTGATAAACAAACGGATAACGTAATAGAAAGTTATATTTTCGAGGTTATAAAAGAGGAAAAAATATTTGGAAGAAATAGTTATTTGGTTGAAGTTACTAATGAAGAAGTAAAAGTTAAGATATGGGTGGATAAAGAAAAAAGAGTATTATTGAAAGAGATTAATGAAGAGTATATTGTTGAGATATATTCTGCACCATTTGAATTAGAAAAAGATGATTAGATTACAGATAAAGGTATGGTTTTTTCTTCGAATTCTTTTCTTGCAATATTCAATGGATCTATAGTACTATCTTGAATTTTTATTGTTGGAGGAGCACCTAAAGAAAGCTGTAATGCTCTTGCACCGATCAATCGTGCGAATTCATATTTTGAAAGAGTTTTCATAATAAGCCACCATAAACAAGTAAATATGTATAGATACAGTTTTTAATACTTATTAATTCCTTTTTAGACTACAATATATACTCTTCCTGAAGATCCTATAGTCAATGCAGTTTCATCATTTATTACTTTTGCATATCCTTTTTCGATCTTTATTTTCATTCCTTTTGAAAGTGTTTCCCCACGTCCGTCAAACAAGTAAATTACTCCTTCATTTCCTTGGGGATCTTCCACTAAAATCCTTAGTGCATTGGTAGAGGACCTTGGTTTCTTGAATTCAATGGGTTCTTTTGAAATAATTAACAAATCATCAGTATAAATATTTCTCATTTTTTCTCTTATTTCGGTTATTTTTGTTAATTTGTGTTCTCTAAATTTCTGGCTTGCTAATCTGAATGCTAATTTTATATCTCTTTCTGCATTCCTCATCATTCTTTTCATTTCTTTTTTCATTAATTTTATGTCTCCTCCAGAATACATCATAAGTTCGTATGCTTTTTTGAAAATGCTGTCCGGAGCATCCTTAAGAAATGTTTCTTGCTCTTCTTCAGAATTAGGTAGGAGTTCATCTGCTTCTTTTAATATGGAATTTATATGTTCTTCATCCAATGAACTCTTAGAAGAAACATGTTCCAGAGCTTCCAAAGAATCAATTGTATCGCGGCATTCTATCTTTTCTTTTATTGTTTCTTTGATAAAAGAAGTCTCTGATGAAGAATTTATGTCTGAAATTGCGTCCAAATAAGTTGTAAGAAATTCCTGAACTGCAGATTTTCTTTCTGTTTCCGAAGCTGGCCCATTTTTTGAAACTGCCTTTAAGTATACTTTTTCCAAACTAGGCATCATCTTTTTCTTAACTATTTCAGATTTGCTTCCCAACCTTCTTTCGAATATCAATTCGATTGGATGAAGAAGTCTTTTCTTCTTATCACTTTGTTCTTCTTCAGACACAGGACTTTGAACATCTTCTTTATATGAAAAAAGTTCTGAAAAGGATAGTATGTCCTCGGTTTTTTGAGATTGTTTTTTTTCTAAGATTCTTTTTACTGTATCTCTTACTGAATCATCCTTATCATAAGAAAGTTCTATTAATGCAAATAAGGCACCAGGGTCATCTAGAATTGAGAGTTTCTTTGCTGTTCTTTTTCTTACCTCCGGGTCTTCGTCAAAAGTCATGGAAATAAGTTTTTGAAGGTCTCTGTTAGACATAGGATATCCCAGATAGATAAGATGCAAAAAGAATTAAAGGGCTCGGTTGTTTATTCGTGCAATAACGTTTGGTTTTTAATAAGTATGAAATATATTAATCTTGTGATTAGGTGAACTGATTCTTACAGTTCACAATTCGCTTATGAGTAAAGACTCTGGAATGCTTGTCAATCCTTGGTCGCTCATTGTGATACTTTTGAACTAACGTTCAAAAATCACAATTCACTAACGAGTAAAGGCTTAAGTTGTTGATTGTTCCTCTTGGGTCGCTCATTGTGATGACATGAACAACCTCTGATAACCTGACAAAGATATATCGCATGGTTTTTCGTCAACGTTTTGCCGTGTGTATGTAATGAGTCAAAAGGTTGGTGATGAGGTCAACAGCGTCTGATATAAAATAAATTAAAAGGTATAAAAAAATAAATCTGAAAGAAGAAGAAATTATTCTTCTATTTCAGCCATATCAAGTAGAGAAAATTCTTCTGTTGATTTTCCAAGGGTTATCCCCCTGCTTTTTGCAACATTTGAGAGTTTTTGTTTTTTATAGAATTCATTTAATTGATCTCTTATTACCTTAAGATCTCCTTCTATTCGTTCAATATCTTTATCTATTAAAGTAATATCATCGGTAACAAGTTTTAGTTTTCTCCTAGCTCTTTCTATTTCGCGTACTTTTGAATAATCAGCTTCCAATTTCTTTAATTCTTTTAATATGTCTCTTTCTTTTTTCGGAGTGTATGCTTGTGTTGCAATTCTGAACTCTAATGATTTCATTTGTTTTTTTAGAGGACCGATTCTTACATTATTGGTTTTTTCAACAAAAGGCTCAAGTGCTCTCTGTTCATAGGATTTATATCTCTTCCTTTCATTAAGCTTGCGAATTTCAGAGATTTTTTTCCTTTTTGTTTCCTCTAGTTTTCTTATGTTTTCTTTTAATTCGTCCAAATCCATACACTCACTGAGAATTAATTGTGGGTTTAATAATGAGCATTAATGTTTAAAAAACATCCTATGAACAGGCAGATTATGAAAACAACAGTGATATTTGTTGAACCGGAATATGCGAGAAATATTGGTTATGTTTGTAGGGTTATGGCAAACTTCAATCAAAAAAAATTAGTGATAGTGAATCCTAAATGTGAAATATCCGGGGATGCAGTAAAATATTCAAAACATGGGAAAGAAATTCTAAAAAATGCTAAAGTTGTTGATGATTTCGAGAAAGAGATCGTTAAATATGATTTTATAGTAGGAAGTACTGCAATTTTAAGAAGGAATAAGGGCACTATAAGAGATGTTTTACCCTTGAAGGGGTTTGTAAAGAATATTGGGGAATATAGGGGAAAGAATATTGCATTATTATTGGGACGAGAGGGAATAGGACTAAATGAGAACGAAATAAATAATTGTGATGTATTAGTTTCAATAGAGAGTTCTAATAAATATCCGACATTAAATGTCTCTCATGCACTTGCAGTAATATTATATTCTATTTCTAATAGAAAAATAAAAAATCCTGAGAGAATTGCAGAACGGGGAGAACGAGAGATGATTATGAAATTATTCAAAAAAATGGCTCAAAAATCAAAAAATCCTAAACTAGCCGAAATTAGTTTTAGAAGAATTATAGGAAGGGCGAGAATTAAGAAAAAAGAGGCTGTAATGATTATTGAAGTTTTGAAAAACAATAGCTAGCTATCTTCTTGTGGATTTGATAACAAATAGTTTTTCAAAAAAGAATGATTCTCTGCTAAGTATTGATGTTGAAAAACTCATTGAATCCAAAAATTCTATAGTTTTCTCAGGATTGTTTAATGAACTATGTAACAAAAGTAGAGTTCCTTTTTTATTTAAATAATCTGAAAATTTATTTAAAAAAATATCCAGTACTTTTCTGCCATCTTCTCCGCCGTCATATGCTAAATTTTCAACAGAGTTTAAAACTTCCTTTTCGGAAGTTGGAAGATAGGGGGGATTGAAAATTATAGCATCAAAAGTTCCGGAAACATTTGAAAAAAGATCAGACTCTAGGAATTTGGCATTTTTTAGATTATTTGAATTAGCATTAAAAATAGAATTTTCAACTGCAATTTTTGATTTATCAATTCCTAAAATCTTGTTTTCTGGATTGTTTTTAGCATTTATTAAGGATTGGATTCCACATCCACAACCAATATCAAGAATTTTTCCTTTGAGAGTTTTGGAGTGTTTTGCAAGAAGAAAAGAATCCTCAGATGGAGGATAAACCTCTGGGAATATTGTGAGGGAAAGAGACTCAAAATCCATTTTTTTCATATCAAATAGTAATGCAAAAGATTATAAAAAAAGATATTGAAATTGGAATATGGATGAAATTCTCTTTGCCCTGTTGAAAAAAGGAGCTCATGTTGGGTATATTAGAATTTCTACGAGTCAAATTGCTGAAATTTGTGGGATGTCCCAACAGAATGCTTCTAGGAGAATTATTGAATTGGAAAAAGGGGAAATTTTGAAAAGAGTTGGAAAAGATATAAAAGTAACTGATCTTGGATTTGGGATGGTAAAGGAGGAATATTTGGAACTAAAAAAGATATTTGAAATTAAAAAAATGCAACTTAAAGGAAAAATAATAGAGGGTGCTGGACAAGGGAAATATTATATGTCCTTAGAGCATTATAAGAAGAATATAGAAAAAAATTTTGGATTTGTACCTTATCCTGGAACATTGAATGTAAAGATAAGGAAAGAAGATATTGGAAAGAGAGAGAGAATACTTACAAAGGATCTTATAATAATAAAGGGTTTTGCCACTAAAAATAGAAGTTTTGGTGAATTGTTCTGCTATCCTGCTAGGATAAACAAAATAAATTGTGTTATTGTTTTTCCATTAAGAACACACCATGAAAAAGATGTTATTGAAATTGTTGCAAAAGAAAATTTAAGAAAGAAATTAAAGGGAAAAATTATAATTGAAGTTGATTGATTTTCTTTTTATTGACGAAAATTATTTCCACAATTGTAGTATAATATAAACTTTTATATTTTTAGATTCAAATGTATTATATGAAAAATAATTCAAATTGGAAATTGGAATTAGCACGATCTATCCGAGCAGAAGAGATAATCACTAAATTTCCAGAATTAATGAAACACAAAAAGATCGATAAGCATCAGATAAAACAAATTAACTGTTCCTATCCTGTAGGAATAACCAGACATTATGCTTCACTTATAACTGGAATAATCATGACGATCCATTAATTAAAATTGTTTTTCCGGATTCTGAAGAATTGGCAACTATAGGACTAAAGGATCAAAGCGGGGAGAAAATAAATTTAGAAAAAACAGGAGTTAAAGGATTGCAGCATAAATACGGACCCACAGCACTTATGCTGATAAGTGATATTTGTGCCTCTTTCTGCAGGTTTTGTTTTAGAAGAAGATTTGTTGGGAAAGACTCAGAAAAAGTAAATGAATTAGATGGCGCAGTTGAATATATCAAAAAACACCCCGAAATAAAAAATATCCTTTTGTCGGGTGGAGATTCTTTTATGTTGGATAATCATGAAATAGAAAAAATATTGGATAGGTTATTTGCTATACCACATATTAATGTAATAAGATTTGGAAGCAAGATGCCGGTATATTTGCCTAGCAGATTTTCAGATCCGGAATTAATGAGGATTCTAAAAAGATATAATAAAAAAGGTAAAAAAATTTATGTGGTTTCGCATATAGACCATCCAAGAGAATTAGACCAAAAATCAATAATGGCTCATAAAAAATTAATTAAATTAGGGATTTCAATTCTATCACAAACAGTATTTATACGTGGGGTAAATGATGATGAGGAAGTTCTTATAAATTTATTTGAGAAGATAACCGAAGTAGGTATCAGGCCATATTATATTTTCCAGTGCAGACCTGTCAAAGGTGCAATGCACTTTTATATTCCTATTTCAGAAGGATACAGAATAATTGAAAAAGCCAAAGAAAAATTAAGTGGAATTGCAAAAACTTTCAGGTATATAATGTCTCACGTTAGTGGAAAAATAGAAATAATATATGTAACATCAGATGATAAAAAAACAGCTGTTTTTAAATATCATCAATCAAGAGATCCGGCTTATCTAGGAGAAATTATGATGATAAAGTATAATGAACCTGTTAAATGGCTGGATGATATATTTTCACAGGAACATGAAATTATGTATGGAGAAAATATTGTTAAATATGCCAAAGAACAAATAGAAGGGTTGGAAAATAAAAATTAGAGTCCAGCTTTTTTTCTCAATGTTTCTGCCATATCTGTTTTTTCCCAAGTAAATTCGGGTTCATTTCTTCCAAAATGACCATAGGAAGCAGTTTTCTTGTAAATAGGCCTGAGTAAATCTAATTTTTCAATCATGTCTTTTGGTTTGAATGAAAAATTTTCCTGAATTAGCTCCTGAATTTTTTCAACCGGGATTTTATTTGTTCCTCGAGTATCTACAAAAACAGATAATGGTTTTGAAACCCCTATAACATAGGAAATTTGAACTTCACAAATATCTGCAAGACCTGCAGCTACGATGTTTTTTGCAACATACCTTGCAAAATAAGCTCCTGAGCGGTCAACTTTTGAAGGATCTTTTCCGGAAAAGCAACCTCCACCGTGGTGTCCTTTTCCCCCATAAGTATCTACAATTATTTTTCTTCCTGTAACTCCGGAATCTCCGGTCGGACCACCTATAACAAACTTCCCTGTTCCGTTAATATGAATAATTGTATTTGAATCCATTAAGGAACTACAAACTGGAGTTATTACGTGTTTAGTTATATCTTTCTTTATTTGATCTAAAGAAACATCTGGATTGTGTTGCGCAGCAATAACAATTGTATGTATTCTTTTTGGAGTATAATTTTCATATTCTACAGTTACTTGTGTTTTTCCATCTGGACGCAGGTATGAGATTGTTTTATTTTTTCTAACTTCAGATAATTTTTTTGCAAGATTGTGGGCAAGAATTATAGGAAGAGGCATAAGTTCTGGTGTTTCCTTTGATGCGTAGCCAAACATTATTCCCTGGTCTCCTGCACCTTGTTCATGCTCAATTTTTTCATTAACTCCCTGTGCAATATCCGGAGACTGAGAATGAATAGAGACGAGCACACCGCAGGATTGGTAATCAAATTGATATTCTGGTGAAGTATAACCTATATCTTTTATCACTTCCCTAACAATTTGAGGAATTTCAACATATCCTTTTGTTGTTATTTCACCCATGACCAAAACTAAACCAGTAGTTACTGCAGTTTCAACGGCAACTCTTGATTTTGGATCCTGTTTTATAAGTTCATCTAGTATTGCATCAGAAATCTGATCGCATATTTTATCGGGATGTCCCTCAGTTACGGATTCGGAAGTAAATAAATAGTTCTTTGAAGACATTTTATCACCAAAAAGTTTGAGAATTATATTAAGGGATAAGAATTAAAAAGAAATTGGAGAATAATTAAGAGTTATCTTGTTTTAGGACTCGTGGTCTAGAGCTTTGAAATTAATTTCAAAGCGGATAACGGTATGACGTCACCTTGACATGGTGAAGGTCCCCAGTTCAAATCTGGGCGAGTCCATCCATCTTTTTGATCTATTATTTATTAGTTAGAAGAGAAGCTGGTTTTGGGTTACCAATAGAACGACGTGTCGTTCTATGGTTTGACGGGACGTTACCCGTCAAATATTGAAACTTGCTTCGCCAAGTTTCAATGGTCCACAGAACGTTGCGACGTTCTGTCGGACATAGCCTTTTCAAACTAGTTTATACTTAGAAACTAAAAGGCTATGAAAGATAGGTTTTTATAAAGTTTATATATAAATATATATGTGTATTTATGAAACAACTTATAGCGACACATGGAAAACAACCTTCCAATGCTCCAGAACGAATTGGGTTAATAGCAAAAATAGGGCTTTTGGGTGGAAGGAGATTACAAAAAAATCAGATTATAGAACTATTTGATAGAATGATGGGTAGAGTTGGATTTGGAAGAATAGTTGCTAAAGATATAGATGGGGAATTAAGAAAACATGGTCTTATAGGTTCTGAGGAAAAAACAGGAGTAGTAAAAGCTAATGAAGTTGTTTATAATTTAGGTGTTGGTAAAGCACGATCTAATTTTTTTGTTTACTTTAGAGAAAATGAAGGAAATGTTGAAGTTGTTTATACTAATCCAAGAGCTGATGAAGGAGCATTGTTTCTTCCTCCAGAAGAAATTTTTATAAAAAGGGTTTTGAACCCTGGAAGCAGTGAAAGAGAGGTTGCAAGAGTGGTTAATGAAATAGTTCAAACTGCAGCTTATAAAGGAGCAGAAGATTATAGAATGCAGGTACATTTCCATGCAAATCATCTTTTTAGATCAAGCGATGTTATCTTTGATGATGGGGGATCAAAAATGGCAGATATTCTTAGAAGATTAATGGTGTATAATACAGATGTTTTTTGCCCAACACCACACAATAGTTCTAATGAAAGAATGCATAGAATGCTTAAGAGTATTGGGAGGGCTATTGGAATGACTTATGTGCCTGGTTTTGAACTTACAATGACTGTAGGAGTATTAAACGGACCTCATGTTGTAATAATGTGTGATAGTATAAGAACTGTAGAAATGGTTAGAAGAGAAATTTTAGAAAGAAGAGACCCTGATCTTAAAATGCCTCCTTATTTCTCAGGAATGCATATGATTGAAATGTTTCGTGTTCTTGAACCCTTAAGAAAAAAAGGTAAGGTTGCTTTATTAGTTGCTCATGGAGCAATACAAGAGATGCATATTTCGGATGGATTTTTGCAACTTTTAGAGAGGAATGGTCATGGATTGGATCCTAGATTGCATATTACAGGAATGTTTAGCGCAGTTGAAACAGGATTACTGGAACCTTTTGAAGCAATTGGTTTTGCAAGAATGTGCACTTCGATAGCTGCTTTTAACAATCTAAGTTCTCATGATAGAATGCAGGTTGGTAATTATTGGCTGGCTAATGCAATACCTTCATCTATTAATGAATTTTTTGGACCACGTAGTGGGGTAGTAGCAACACCAAATGCAGTTAATATGGCATTTGCGCATTTGTTCAGTAGAATAGGCCTAGATACGCATTATGAAAGTGATGAACATGAAACAAAACCTTTTGGTGGAAGAGATGGACGCAGTCCAAAGAGAAGAAGTGCAGAGTATTTACTTGGTGGAGATGGTTTTGGAGCAGGGTTCACCAGAGTATTAATGGCGCCAACACTGGTGCAAAGATTAACATCAGAAAATAGAAAACCAAAATCAATAGAAATTGTTGGTGGAATGGAAAGAAAAGAAGTTAGATTAAGTGCAGTTGTATTTTCTGAGGTTGATGAACAAGGAGTTTTAAGAATAGTTAAATCAAGAAGTGCGAATCCAAAATACAGATTCTGGGAAAAAGCAAAATTAAAATTTAGAAGATTCAGTGTATATATTAAAGGAATGGTAAAAACAATAATTAATTTTATAGTTAATAATAAATGGTTTGAATTGAGAAGATTAACTAAATAATTCATTTCTCTTTCATTGCTGCTTTTATAAATGATAAAAATAATGGAGCTGGATTTTCTAACCTACTTTTAAGTTCTATGTGTGCCTGAGTAGCAACACCAAATCCATAATTATTTGGCCATTCTGCGATTTCTACAATGTTATTTTTTGTATGCACTCCTGAAATTATTAGTCCTTTTTCTTTTAATTTATCTACATAATCAGGATTAACCTCGTATCTATGCCTGTGCCTTTCAGAAATAGTTTCCTGATTATAGGTTTTATACGTAAATGTTCCTTTTTCTAATTTGGCGTCATAAGCTCCTAATCTCATTGTTCCTCCTTTTTCAATTATTCTATGCTGTTCTGGAAGAAGGCAAATTATTGGGTGAGGTGTATTTGCATTAAATTCTTTTGAATTTGCTTCTTCAAGAGAGCAAACATTTCTCGCAAATTCAACAACCATGAGTTGCATCCCCAAACATAAACCGAGGAATGGGATATTGTTTTCTCTTGCAAATTTTATTGCAGTAATTTTTCCTTCTATACCTCTTTTCCCAAAACCACCAGGAACTATAATACCATCTAATTTTTTCAGACTTGAATAATCATTTTTTTCCTCAAAATCAGTGGATTCCAACCAATCAACAATGATACTTACTCCTAAATTTGCTGCTGAATGAAGAAGAGCTTCTTTTATGCTTAAATACGCATCTTTTACCTCAGTATATTTGCCAATAACACCAATTCTTAATGTTCCTTTGGTCGGATTTTTTATTCTAGAAACAAGCGTTCTCCAATTTTTAAGATCTTCTTCTTTTTTCATAAGATTTAATTTTTTTGAAATTACCTCATAAATTCCTTGTTTTTCAAGAACTAAAGGAAGTTCATAAACAGTATCCACCATAGGATCGTCAAAAATAGCTTCGATCGGAACATCGCAAAATAAAGATATTTTTTCTTTTGCCTCTTTTTTCAAAGGCTCCTGTTCCCTACATACAATAATGTCTGGTTTTATTCCCATACTTTGTATTAAACGATTGGCTTGTTGGGTTGGTTTTGTTTTTTGTTCTCCTTGTGAAATACTGGGTACGTAAGTTAATTGAACAAATAAGGATTCAGGATTTTCATTATATAATTGACGAACTGCTTCTAAAAAATAACCATTTTCCATATCGCCTACAGTTCCACCAATTTCAACTATTATAATATCAGCATTTGTTTCTTTTGAAACAGTACTGATTCTTTCTTTTATCTCATTAGTTAGGTGTGGAATAAATTGAACATCTCTCCCTAGAAAATCTCCTCTTCTTTCCTTTTCCAAGAGCGCCCGGAATAATTTTCCTCCAGTTATGCTATTGTTTTGATTCAATGAAATGTTTAGAAAACGTTCATAGGTTCCAAAATCCAAATCAACTTCAGAACCGTCATCTAATACAAAAACTTCACCATGTCGAAATGGATTCATTGTTCCGCAATCTACATTCAAATATCCGTCAAATTTTATTGGTATTATTGAATATCCTCTGGATTGAAGAAGTTTTGCTATTGAAGCAGTTAATATTCCTTTTCCAAGACCAGACATTATTGATCCTGCAACAAAGATTAATTTTGGTTTTTTCTCTCCCATAAGGGAATATAAATAAGAAAAAACATTATAAAAGCATTCCCATAATATCTAGATATGCCTTTTAATCCTAAAAAATTTATAGAAGAAACTATTCCTAAGATAAAAGAACAAATAGGTAAAGAAAAAGCAATTGCAGGTATTTCTGGAGGGGTGGACAGCACTGTTGCTTCGGTTCTTGTAGGAAAGGCAATTGGAAAGAATCTTGTTTGTGTTTTTGTTGATACCGGTCTTATGAGGGAAAATGAAACAGAAAAAGTTGAAAAAACCCTTAAAAGAGCGGGTATAAATATAAAAGTAGAAAATGCAAGTGATAAATTTTTTAAAGAACTTAAAGGAATAACTAACCCTGAAGAAAAAAGAAAAATAATTGGAAAGGAATTTATAGAAGTATTCCAAAAAATTGCGAAAGAAGAGAAAGTGTCTTTTTTAGTTCAGGGAACAATAGGTCCGGATTGGATTGAAAGTGGTGGTGGTGGAAGAGACACTATAAAATCACACCATAATGTGGCAGGACTTCCTTTGGATATGAAATTAAAATTATGCGAACCGCTCAGAGATTTATATAAACACGAGGTAAGAATGGTTGCAAGAGAATTGGGATTGAAAGAAGAATTAAGTGAGAGACAGCCTTTTCCAGGGCCTGCACTTGCCGTGAGAGTTGTTGGAGAAGTAACTCCTGAAAAAGTAGAAATAGTACGAAAAGCCTCGGTTATTGTAGAGGAAGAGATTGAAAAGGCAAGTGAGAAAAAAGAAATTGAAAAACCATGGCAATATTTTGCAGCAATGTTTCCTATAAAAACAGTGGGGGTACGTGGAGATGAGAGAGCGTATCAATATACGATAGTTATACGTGCAGTGAGATCATTGGATGGTATGACTGCTAATTTTTCACATTTTCCTCCAAAAGTACTTGAAAGAATATCTACAAGAATAACTAATGAAATAAAAGAGGTTGGAAGGGTTTTTTATGATATAACAAATAAACCTCCTGCAACAATTGAGATGGAATAAATGGTTGTATATATAATTGATTTAGGAAGTCAATATACTCATGTTATCTGGAGAACTGTTAGAGATTTGGGGTATTCTCCTGAGATAAAAAGAAGAGATGTGAATTTTAAAGAATTAAAAAATGCAGCTGCATTTATATTGAGCGGCGGACCTGGAAATGCGTATAAAGATGATTTGGGTATTGCAAAGGAAATTGTTGAAAAAGCAAAAAATAATGAATTAAATCTTCCGATTTTAGGAGTTTGTTTAGGGCATCAATTTATAGCCCATGAATTTGGGGGGATTGTGCAAAAAGGAAAAAGTGCGGAATATGGAATAACTAAAATTACTATTGATCAAGAAAATGATTTGTTTAAAGGTGTAGCAAAAGAATTTAATGTATGGGTTTCACATTTTGATGAAGTAAAAAAAATACCTGAAGAATTTATACCTCTAGCTCATTCTGAAGTATGTGCATATGAAGCGATAAAGCATAAGAAAAAGAAAATTTATGGAGTGCAATTTCACCCAGAAGTTTGGCATACTGAGTACGGAGAAAATATAATAAGTAATTTTCTTTCATTAGTGGACAAAATTTCATAAATTTTGTCTGTATTGAAAATTTGATAGAATTTACAATACAATAAAAAATAACTATATACTATTTAATTTTTCTTTTATTTCATTTATAGACATTTTTGTTGAAATTATCGGAATCTGTTCTCTTTCTGAAATTTTAAGCGCAAGTTTATCTATTTTTTCAACTCCATGAAGAACTACCGCTGAAGGTTTGTTTGGACTTACCCTAACTACAACTAAAGGACTTCTACCTGTTGAAACTCCTGTGAATAGGAATACCCTTTCACTTATATTTCCATAAAGAGAAGTAAAATAGGAAAAAGGCATTTCTAAAATAGTTTTTATACTATCTATAAGAGTATAACCATAGATTTTTTTGGAATCTATTAATTCTTTATTTGTATGGATTTTACCATCTATTAGAGAAATAAAATCAGATAATTTAATACTTCTGGCAAATTCGTGGACCTCAAAAAAATCGTTTGTGGTTTTCTCATTCTCAGTTAATTTTCTTGAAATCAAACCGCCTTTCTTTAGATCAATATCAAATAATGAATTCACAAATCTTCTTATTATTGCCGAACCAGGAGATTTTCTCCTATTACCTTCATAATCACTTATAGTTGAAACAGTTATATTTAAGTAATTGGCAAGTTCAACCTGACTTATACCAAATATTTCTCTCCATTTTCTCATTGTAGATCCGGGGTCAGTTGAAAGTGAAATTTCTCCAGCGATCTCTAACTTAATTTTATTCATGATCTCACCTTAAAGTTAGAGAGTTGTGAACAACAGTTCACACTGATTTCCAATTTTATCTTATTCATATGTGCACCAATTGACTAAAATACTATTAAGACAATCATTTAAATAGATTTCGTTGTTTGTCTGTGTTGTCTATTTTTGATAAGTTAAAATTATTGGGTTTTAAGATAATTTACTGCATTTTTAAAAATCTTTAATCCATGTCCTTCTCTTATTTCTTTAGAGGAAAGAGAAGTCCATAATGGATGGTTTGCAAATGTATTATAACATTCAGGATGGGGCATCAATCCAAAAATTCTTCCGGTAGGATCGCACAACCCAGCAATATTATTTATGGAACCGTTCGGATTGAATGGATACCCTGAAAGTTTTCCTTCTGAATCCACATATTGTAATGGGAAAAGATTGTGATTTAAAATATCAAACAATATTTCCTGATTGGGGATTATTAATTTACCTTCTCCGTGACGAACAGGCAAATCGAAAAAATCAATATCTTTAGTATAGATGCATGGAGAATTTTTATTTGCTTTTAATCTTACCCACCTATCCTCAAATTTTCCAGAATCATTGTAACTAAGAGTTACTTTTTGTTTAAAATCAGAATAGGGTAAAAGACCTAGTTTTACAAGCATTTGAAAACCATTACAAATTCCTAGAATAAGTTTTTTTTCACTTATAAATTCAGAAAGTTCTTTTTTAAGCTTAAAAAAGAGTTTATTGGAAAAAACCTTTGCGGCACCTAAATGATCAGAATACGAAAATCCTCCTGGAAGAACTAAAAAATTATAAGTATGTAGAAGAGATGGTGCGTCTATAAATTGATTTAAATGAATAATATCTACATTTCCCCCTGAAAGTTTTATTGCATAAGCAGTTTCATATTCTGAATTTAAACCAAATCCTGAAAGCACAGCAGCATGAGTTTCCATAAGTATAGAATAAATAGAAAAAATAAAAATAGTGTTGTTTTCTATTTAACTAATTTAAATTTAAACCCATAATGGATTAGCCCTTCGGGGTCGTCTTTTTGTATCATCCTAAAAACATGTTCTACTTTGCTACCAACACGAACCTCATCTAAACGAGCATCAACGATCTGACCGAGAATTTTAGATCCCTCAACCAAGTCGATTATTGCAAGGACATATGGAGCTTGATTTTCAAAACCTTCAGGTGGAATATCTATTTCAGTATAAGAATAAATGCTCCCTTTTCCTGAAAATTTTTTTGGTTTTAAAATTCCTTTTCTCCTGCATTTCGGGCAGATATTCCTAGGAGGAAAAAATGCAGTTTTGCAATTAATACACTCGTTTCCTTCTAATCTATATCTCTCTGGAATCCTTCTCCAAGTTAATGAAATAGAACTTTTCATATTACCACTCACCTTTTACAATATGAACAACTGTTGTTGCTCCACTCCCCCCAACATTATGGGAAAGTCCAATGTTTGCATCTTTTACCTGTCTGTTTCCTGCATCACCTTTAAGCTGCCAATATAATTCCACTAATTGTTTTACCCCTGTTGCACCCACAGGGTGACCGCATGCTTTTAATCCACCAGAGGTATTAATTGGAATTTCTCCTCCAAGAGAAGTTCTCCCTTCTAATGAAGCAATGCCGCCTTCTCCTTTCTTAAAAAATCCTAAGTCTTCTATTGCCATTATTTCTGCTATTGAGAAGCAATCATGAACCTCTGCAACGTCAATATTTTTTGGTGAAAGTTTAGCATATTTATAAGCATTCTGAGAAGCTATTTGAGCTGATTTTACTCCAGTAAGACTCTCTCTGGAATGTAAAGAGATAGTATCACTTGCTTGTGCAGATGCTAAAATTCTTACTGGTTTTTTTGTATAACTATGTGCTTTTTCTAAAGGAACTAAAACTAATGCTGCAGCTCCGTCAGAGATAGGTGAACAGTCGAGAATTTTTAATGGATTTGCAACCATTTTGGAATTTAAAACATCTTGGAGGGTTATTTGGTTTTGGAATTGAGCATTGGGATTCATTGAACCGTGTTTGTGATTTTTAACTGAAACAGAAGCAAGCATTTCTTCAGTTGTTCCAAAATCAATCATATGTCTTCTTGCCATAAGGGCGTATAATGCGGGAAAAGTTGCACCAAAAAAAAGCTCCCATTCTTGATCTCCAGCTCCACCCAATGCGGTGGTGACTCCAGTAGTACCTAAATCCGTCATTTTTTCTACTCCACCAACAACTACAGTATCGTGCATCCCTGAACTTACTGCCATAATTCCTTGTCTTAATGCAAGAGAGCCTGATGCACATGCTCCTTCCACTCTCGTAATTGGAATGGGGTTAAGACCCATAAAATCAGCAATTAGAGCACCAATGTGTTCTTGTCCAATTAATTTACCTGAAGCCATTGTTCCTACAAAACCAGCATCTACTTTTTCTCCTGAAATTCCAGCATCTTTTAATGCATTTGTTCCTGCTTCCACTACAAGTTCCCTGAATCCTTTACTCCAATGTTCTCCAAAGGAGGTCATTCCTACTCCAATAATAGCTACATCACGCATGTGAACACCTCATAAATACTTTAATGCGGGATATTTGAACTTGTATTGTCAGTTCGAATTATCACGCATGTGAAAACCTCTTTAATACCTTAATGCGGGATATTTTAAACGTACCAACGTTTAAAACGGATCACGCATGTGAAAACCTCATAAATCAATTATAATTATATAAAAAGCAATAGAAAATAAAGTAATAGAAGTTTTTAAAAATAGTGGTAATTATATACGTTATAAAACGAAGTTTGAAAAAAGAAGAGTAATTATAAAAATATACACTGGGAAGTGAAAATATGGCTTCTAAAAAAGAAAAAGAAACTGTAGAGGAAATGCCTTGTTGCTCGGGGAATAGTATAAATCCGTTATTTATTGTTGGAGTTCTGGCATTATTAATTGGATTTGGATTTGGTTGGGTAGTTAAACCCGACACTACTGAAAATGGAGAAGATGTTTTTACTCCAGATCAAACAAAAGTAAATAAGGTAAAAACATTGATGGAAAAATTATACTTAGCTTCATTTGGGAGTAAAGAAACCGCTTCTGTAAATTCTGTTGAAAAAGAGGAAATCATCGTACATAATATTACTGTGGGAGTACAAAATCTCAAAGTGTATACTACAACAGATTATGAAACATTGATGTTGATTTCTGAAATACCATTCGTAGAATACGAAGCAGAAATTGATGCATATTTAAAAGAAATTGGATTGTATGATCCAGTAAATGATTCTGGTGGAAGCGAAGAAAATGAATGTGTTAATGGTGTTGATGGTACAGTAACTGACCTTTCTGGAAAAACAGTTGTAATGTACTTTTTCTGGGGGGATGGTTGTCCACATTGTTCAAATGAAAAAGTACTTCTTAGAGAATTAGAAAGTAAACATCCAGAGTTACTGATAAAATCTTGTGAAGTTTGGAAAAACCAGAACAATGCACAGTTCTTCAATGTAATGGCAACTGCATATGGGAAAACCGCAGGTGGAGTTCCTATGACATTCTTAGATGAAGAGACCTGGGTAGGTTATTCTTATGATTCTGTAGGTAAAGCGTTGGAAGATAAAATAGCTTTGTGTCTTGAAGGAGGGAATTCCTGTATTGACCCGATTTCAAAACTAAACTAATTTTTATTTTTTTTATTTTTCTATTTCTAAACTCTTAATAATATTTTGCATTCAATATAGATAGTAGTATAAAAAATTTAGTGCGCTAGTGATATTATGAAAAATATTAGAGAGGAATGTGGAATTATTGCTGTTTATTTAAAAGAAGAAAAAGAAATGGGAATTATTATGTATGATGGATTAATGTCCATCCAACATAGAGGACAAGATGCAAATGGTTTTGTTATTTATAATAAAGGAAATTTGGAAAGACGGGTTGGTTTGGGATTAGTTTCAGAAACAACAAAAGAAGAAGATTTGAAGATAGTTGGGAATATTGGAATAGGGCATACGAGGTATCCCACTACAGGAAGATGTAAAATTGAAGATGTTCAGCCTGTACAATATAAAAATATCGCATTAGCACACAACGGACATGTTTCTAATTATATTGAATTAAGAAAGGAATTGGAAGAAAAAGGATATGAATTTAGGGGGACTGTGGATAGTGAACCTTTTGTATACTTAATTTATGAAGAAATGAAAAAAGGAAAAAGTATTGAAGAAGCTGTAAAGATACTGATGGAAAAAACTGTTGGATCGTATTCTGTAGTAGCAATAATTAATGGAAAATTGGTAATATTTAGAGACCCCCATGCAATAAGACCTTTAGTTATGGGAAAACGTGATGGGGAATATTGTTTTGGTTCAGAGTCGGTTATTTTTGATGTATTAGGATTTGAATACTCCGGCCAAATATTTGGGGGAGAATTGTTAATTATAGATAATGGAAGAATTGAAAAAAAAGAGATAATTAAAAAAGAGCAAAAAAATTGTATGTTTGAATATGTATATTTTTCAAGGCCAGATTCTATAATTAATGATCTTTCAGTTAATGATGTTAGGAGAGAATTAGGAAAAATACTTGCTAAAGAACATCCTGCAGATGCAGATATTGTTGTTCCGGTGCCAGACACTTCACGAACTGCTGCTATGGCATTTTCAGAAAGTAGTGGGATACCCTATGATGAGGGTTTGATAAAAAATAGATATATTGGAAGAACTTTTATTATGATGAGACAGGATAAGAGAAGGGAAGCTGTTAAAAGAAAGCTTAATCCAATAAAATCTGTATTAGAGGGAAAAAGAATTATTCTTATAGATGATAGTATTGTAAGAGGAACTACAATGCGAGAAATAATAAAAATGGTTAGAAAAGCAGGTGCAAAAGAAGTACATTTGAGAATAACTTGCCCACCTATCAAACATCCTTGTTTTTATGGGGTAGATATGCCTACATATGAAGAATTGATAGCAAATAATAAAGAAATTGAAGAAATAAGAAAGTATTTGGATGTTGAAAGTTTGGGTTATTTGAGTTTAGATGGATTAAAAAAAGCATTAGGGAAAAATATCTGTACTGGATGTTTAAATGGAGAATATTTTTCAGAATATGTGAAGGGAATAGCTCAAAAAGAAAAGGAAAAAAAAGGTGTTTTTGTTGGCTGTAGTAAATGTTAAAATAAGATATTTGGAAGAAAAAACAAACTTAAAAAAAGATAAAATAAAGGAAATTTTAGATGGGTTGGGCCTTCCTTGTGAATTTTCAGAAGAGGATATAAAAATAGAGGTTACACCCAATCGCCCAGACTGTTATTTGGTTCAAGGAATTATACGAGCTATTGAAAATTTTGTTGGAAAAAAGAATAAAAAATATGTTTCAAAAAAATCAGATTATGAGTTGTTTGTAAAAGAAAATGTGAAAGATGTCCGCCCGTATATTGCAATGTGTGTTGTTAAAAATGTGAATATTGATGAGGAAGAATTATTAGGATTGATTGATGCGCAAGAAAAAATGCATGAAACTTTTGGGAGGAAAAGGAAGAAAATTGCAATAGGGTTACATAATTTGGATGTTATAACATTTCCCTTGATTTATGAAGCAGTTAAAGAGTATAAATTTGTTCCTTTAGAATCTCAAGAGGAAATGACAATAAAAGAGATTCTTGAAACGCATCCAAAAGGAGTTGAATATAAACATCTTGTTAAAGAAGGAAAGTATCCGTTAATTTATGAAAAAAATAGTGGAAAGGTGTTGTCTTTTCCTCCAATAATAAATGAGGATAGGACAAAATTAGGTAAAAATACAAAAAATATATTGATAGATGTTACAGGTACCCATAAAGAAAGTGTTGAAAATGCATTGAATATACTTGCTTGCAGTCTTGTAGATATTGGAGGAGAAATATATCAGGTAAAAATAGGAAAAGAAATATATCCAAAATTAGAATATAAAAAAGAAAAAATTGATTTAAAAAAAATAAATGCTCTTGTTGGATTTGAAATGAAAAAGAAAGAAGTAGAGGAAAGTCTTGAAAAAATGGGATATTTTATAAAAAATGCGATAGAAATCCCACCTTATAGAGGAGATATAATTAGTTATATTGATATTATAGAAGATGTTTTGATTGGTTATGGTTATGAAAAAATAGAACCAAATATACCAAATTTTTTTACAGTTGGAAAATACTCTAAAAGGAGTGTTTTAGAAAGAGAAATACGAGAAATTTTGAATGGAATTGGTTTTTTAGAAATTGTTACACCCGTACTAAGCAAAGACAAAAAAGGATTAGAGGTACTAAATCCTTGTAATGAAGAGTATGGATATATAAAAAGAGATTTTTTTGAATCATTTTTGAAGGTTTTGATGGATAACAAAACAGGTGGTTTACCTCAAAAGATATATGAAATAGGGGTTTGTTATGAGAATAAAGAGGAGCAAAAAAGAGTAGTCTTTTCTATTATGGATAATAAAGTTGATTTTAATAATATACGTGGAGTGGTTCAGGTTCTGTTTGAAGAGTTGGGTAGGGAATTGAAAATAAATAATTGTATATTAGAGAGTTTTGAAAAGGGAAGAGGGGGAGAAATAATTGAAAATGGGGGGAAAATTGGAGTTGTAGGAGAGATATCAAAAAAAGTTCTAGAAGAACACGGTATTAATTTTAATGTTGTTTATTGTGAAGTAGAGATTTAAAGAGAGACCCTTAATTTCCACTATTAAATTTCTTCAATAAATTTTGTTTGTAATTTATATACTTCTATTTCTGGCTTAAAAGAGATAAAAAATGAATCCATAATCCCTTCCATTTCAGGAGGAATTACGAGGACAGATTTGTTTTTCCAATAACTTTTATCTATTTTTAATTTATTTAAATGATAGTAGAATTTCCTTTTTAATTTGTTGTAATTTCTTGGAGATTTTGGAGTTAAATCATAGAAATAAACATAAAACATAAAGTAATAATAAAACATAAATAATAAAAATGTAACTATAGTTACAATAACAAACAATAAAAATAAAAAATAAAAAAATAAACTTAATAGTGGAAAACCAACCCCTATCAATTAACTCTAAACTCTATTTTTATTACTTTTCAATATATTTATTATTAATGAATCTAACCCCTCGTGAATATCAGAAAAATATTTTTGATTCTATTCTACGTAAAGGTAATACTTTAGTTGTTCTTCCGACGGGACTAGGTAAAACACTAATTGCACTTATGTTAATCAAGGATAAAATTTCCTCTGGGAGATGCTTATTTTTGGCGCCTACAAAACCACTAGTTCTTCAACATTTTAACTCTATTACCTCAATTTTAGATAGTGAAAAAACTAATGTAACTATAGTTACAGGAGATCTTCCACCAAAAAAACGAAAAGAGGAATATAATAAGAAAATTATCGTCGCCACACCCCAAACAATTAACAATGATTTAAAAAACAAATTACTTTCCCCTCAATTTTCCTTAATTATATTTGATGAGGGTCATAGAGCTGTTGGGGATTATGCCTATGTAAAAATAGCTGAAAAAGTAAAAGATAATGCATTAATAGTTTCATTAACTGCTTCTCCCGGCGGAAGAAAAGAAAGAATAGAAGAGGTTCTTTCTAATCTGTATATCAAAAACGTAGAACTTCGTACCACCACAGATATTGATGTAAAACCCTATACACATCAAACAAATATCTTTTGGCAGTTTGTAGATCTTCCACCAACGTACATGTTAATAAAACGAGATTTGGAGTCTCTTATCTCAAAATACGCAAAAGTTCTGGCAGCTTTCGGTTTTCCTCCACCTCTCAAATCCAAAACCCAATTTATGCATTTAAGGGTTAGAATACTAAAATCCTCTAAAAAAACCAAATTTATTGCTCTTTTGAACTACGCACTTTTACTAAATCTATTACATATGGTTGAACTTCTAGAAACTCAATCACTACAAGTTCTTCAACAATATATCAATCGGTTAAGTGAAAAAACCACAAAATCTTCTAAAATTCTTCTAAACAATCCCCTAATAAAAAGAATTTTACTACTACCCTCTCAATCCCATCCAAAATTAGAACTATTAACAACCATTCTTTCTACTCTTAAAAATAAGAAAATTATTGTTTTTGCACAATATCGTGATCAAATAACTCTAATATCTAAACACCTAAATAAAAACAATTTTAATTCCCGGGTTTTTATGGGAAAAAAGGATAATTTCACAAAAAAACTTCAAGAAGAAACTCTATCTGATTTCAGAGAAGGAAAATTTAACATATTATGTTCTTCTTCCGTAGGCGAAGAAGGTTTAGATATACCTGCAGTAGATGTAGTAATTTTTTATGAACCCATTCCTAGTGAAATTCGTTCAATTCAAAGAAGAGGGAGAACCGGGCGTTTCTCTCAAGGTGAAGTATATATTTTAATTACACGGAAAAGTAGGGATGAATATTTTTACTGGGCATCTATCAACCGGGAGAAAAAAATGAAAAGCATTCTCTCGAACATTTCTTTTAAGAAAGATGGGTATATTATAGTAGGGGAAAAGAAGCCTCTCGGGCAGACCAAACTTTCCACCTTTAAATAATTACCAATTTTTAAGTAATTACTATTTTAATAGTAATTTAACTATATATATCTATGGTCGATTTAATTCAAATAAAAACTTCACTTTTATCTCACACCCCAATTCTTCTTTATGATGGAGGAAAAAGAGAAGATGAAATAGACATGCTTTTTTACCCTAAAAAGATTACTTACAAACAAATCCAATTCCTAAGAACACATGCAGGCGGCTTAATTTGTGTTTCAACATCTGCCGAACTTTCAGATTTTCTAAACATTCCCTTTATTTCAGAAGTTCTTCCAGAGCAATACTCCTCTCTTAAAATTTCAAAAACCCCTTATGGGGATAAACCAGCATTTTCTTTATCTATAAATCATAGGAAAACCTTTACAGGAATCACAGATAAAGACCGTGCAAAAACAATTTTAGAATTTTATAATACTCTCGAATCCAAAAACAAAGAAAAATTCTATAATGAATTCTATTCCCCAGGGCACGTCTTTTTACTACGCTCAGCAAAGTCATTACAATTAAGAAGAGGTCACACAGAATTAAGCACTTTTTTATGTAAGAAAGCCGGTCTTCTTCCAATAGCAGTTATCTGTGAAATGCTCGGAGAGGATGGCAACGCACTTTCAATTGAATCTGCAAAAGTTTTTGCCAAAGAAAATGATTTTCTTCTAATCGATGCCTCAAAAGAAAAAGAATTGTTTAGGTGAATTTATGAAAGTTGGTATTATAGATACGATGTTTTCCAGAGTAAATATGGGAGAAATTGCAATTGATGAACTAGAAAAATCTTATTCAAATATTAAACATATCAGAAAAACCGTTCCGGGGGTAAAAGACCTTGCAGTAGAGTGTAAAATACTTCTAGACTCTGGTTGTGATTCTGTAATTGCATTAGGTATGGTTGGAGGAGCACCAATAGATACTCAATGCGGGCATGAGGCTTCTCTAGGAATTCAACAAGCAAAATTACTTACAAATAAACACATAATCGAGGTTTTTGTCCATGAAAACGAAGCCTGGAATGAAAAAGAATTTTTTGAAATTTGTAATAGCAGAATAAGAAAACACATTCATAATTTAATTGATTTATCCATTTCTCCAGAAAAATTAATTAAGAATGCAGGAAAAGGCATTAGACAAGGTAAAGAAGATGAAGGAGAAGTAACCCCAAACAAAGAAAAGAAAATTAAACTTGCCTTTGTAGTTTGTGAATTTAACTCTCAAATCACAAAAGAAATGGAAAAATTTGCAATAGAACATATTAACTCTCAAACAATAATCAATACTAATAATATTACAATAATACGCGTTCCTGGCGCATATGATGTTCCTCTTGCAGCTAAGAAACTTCTTTATGATAAGACTAATGATGGGGTAGTGGTCTTAGGTGCAATAATAAAAGGAGACACATTACATGATGAGGTGATTGGTCATTCAACAGCTCAGGCATTAATTAAGCTCTCCTTAGAATTTAACAAACCAATTGCTTTAGGGATAATCGGTCCGGGAGCAACAGAGGAGCAGGCAGAAGCAAGAAAAAAAGAATACGCAGAAAGAGCTGTAGACGCAGCAATAAAATTAATTCAAAGTCTAAAAAAATAGTGATAGTATGAACATCCCAAAAGCAGTACTCCCAACCTCTTTCGGTCAATTCACAATTTATTCTTTTTCAGATGATTTGATAGCTCTTGTAAAAGGTGATATTTTTAATACAGAAAATATTTTGGTAAGAGTTCATTCCGAATGTCTAACAAGTGAAATTTTCCAATCTTTAAGATGTGATTGCAAAAAACAATTGGATAAATCTTTAGAATTGATTTCAAAAGAAGGTGGTCTACTCATCTATTTAAGGAATCAAGAAGGAAGAGGAATAGGCCTAAATAATAAAATAAAAGCCTACGAACTCCAGGATGGTGGTTTAGATACAGTTGATGCAAATCATCAGCTTGGCTTTGCTTCTGATTTAAGATCTTATAAAGAAGTAAAAAAAATTTTAGATTTTTTTAATATAAAAAAAATAAGATTACTTACAAATAATCCTGATAAAATGGATCAATTATCTACCAACGGAGTAATTATAACCGAAAGAATTCCTTTAATAATTCCTCCATCTGAACACTCAAAGAATTATTTAACTACAAAAAAAGATAAATTAGGTCACTGGTTATAATCCTAAAACTCTACTAATTCAGCACCCTTTTGATAAATCCCATTTCCTTCTTTTCTTTTCAAAAAATTTACCACTTTACCAACAAACATCACATGATCCCCCATTTCAATATTATCAACTAATTTACAATCTAAACTAGAATTACATTCTTTTACCAATGGGGATCCATTATCTATAAATTCAACACTTAAACCAGCTTTTTCTATTTTATCTAAATCTCTTCCACTTTCTTTTCCAACAATCCAAACAGCTTCTTTCAATCCAAAACCAGGAATATTTATACTAAATTTTTTGTATTTTTCTATTAATTCATAAGTATATCTATTTTTACTTATAGAAACACCAAACATTGGTGGATCAAAAGAAAGCGGATAACACCAAGCAGCAGCCATAATATTTGATTTTTCTTTATTTCCTGACCCTACAAACACTACCCTCATAGGATATAGCAACCTATATAATTTTTCCACCATAATAACAACCAAATGAATAATCAAGACAAATATTTTATGTCTATTGCTCTTGAGCTTGCCAAAAAAGGATTTCCTTCACCAAATCCATATGTAGGAGCAGTCATTGTTAAAAATAATAAAATAATTGGGAAAGGATTCCACAAAAGAGCAGGTCTTCCCCACGCTGAAATAGAAGCAATAAATTCAGTTAAAAATAAATCCTTAATAAAAGGGTCAATTCTATATGTAACACTAGAACCTTGTTCTCATTATGGTAAAACCCCTCCCTGTACAGCTGCAATAATAAAATATAGCATTTCAAAAGTAATTTTTGGTGTAAAAGATCCAACAACCAAAGTTAAAGGAGAAGAAGTTTTAAGGAAAAATAAAATAATTACTGCTTCAAGTCTCCTAAGTAAAGAATCAGAAAATTTAAACGAGGTTTTTTTTCATTATACTAAAAAACACCTACCTTTTATTGCATTAAAAGTAGCTTCTAGTTCAGATGGTTTTATCTCTAAAAAATGCCAAAAAACAAATATAACTGGAAAAGCAGCAAAACTATTTTCCCATAAATTACGTTCAAAATATGATGCA
>JAQTSF010000019.1 GCA_028711485.1 Candidatus Iainarchaeum sp. | reverse complement strand
TTAACTGCTACTGGTAGTTTTTAGCATTATACCAATTTACTATTTTTAACCAAATGGAAAGGGTTTAAATCATTATGGTGCGTATTACTGATGTAACACTCATTCTATGGGAGGATGACTGGTCGCCTTGCTGGCGCAGAGATGCGCTGGCCTAATTCTTTAAGGCGTTTTTGAACTTCTAATTGTTTTCTCATAGAATGGGCTATTCTTCTAAATTTCTTTATTTTTTAGCTAATTTCCACATTGATTCAAAGAACTTTCTGCAAGAATCTGCAGCCTCTTAGTTTTTTATTCTAATTACAATCGGTTTTTTCAGGAGCATTATAAACAAAACATAATCTTTATGAACATCTATCTCAGTAAATGTTTCCTGGAATAAATATTTAACATAATGATTCTTCTCATAATACGCTACTCTTTCCCTATGTTTCCTTACTTCTTCATTAAATATTATCTTTATTTTATATCCTATTTTATCTACTAATTTATTATACTTATTAAAGAAAATATCTGCTTGTTTATAATCTAAACCCATACTCGCTCCAAAAATCATATCTACTTCTCCTTTTGAAAGAACTCTTGATTTTTGTTCAAAAACAGTTCTCATTCCTTCCCATCCATAGAAAACTTCTACATCAACTTCCTCCTTAGTTTTTTGATATTTTAATAATAAACTAGGAATGAGTTTGTCTATTAATTTTTTTTCTTCCTCTAATTCTTTGCTCTTTTTATCAATAAAGTCCTTCAATCTTTCAGGATCTGCAGCACTAAAATGAATTATTCCATCTTTTTTTACATATGAAATTATACCTTTTTCTAACAATCTATTAGCAACATCATAAACCTTAGAAGGTGAAATACCTGATTTTTTTGCAATTTTAGTTCTAGTACTTTCTCCCAATTCCAGTAATGCATCATAAAGTTTAATTTCCCCATCACTTAGTCCTACTTTTCTTAATACTTCCAAGTACATAAGTTTATTTAATCACAAATTCTTTTAAATTGCCCCCTATAGGGACACCTGAGCTTATATATAAGTTCTGTTGTAGTATATTATTGTTTGTGAGCTTATAAAAAAGCTCAAAACAGGGGTGTACTCTTATGGTTAAATTAAAAAAAGCGAGTATTACTTATAGAAAAACAAAGAGGTTAATCAAAAGAATAGGTTCAAAAGTAAGTAAATTTATGATGAGCACATTGTTAATTGGAGGATTATTATTGGGTGCACCGACCCGTGCAAATGCAGATTCCTCAATAGAATTAATGGTCGGACATAGCCAAACCTCTTTAGATATAAAAGCAGGAGCACCTTTAACTGAAAAAATAGAAATATTTGGAAGATTTATGCCTTCAATTGATTACAAGGGTCATATTAGTAATTTTGGTTTGATTGATCTTACTCTAAAAATTAATAATTGTTTAAATTTTTTAACTGAAGTTCAATTTGTTGGTGGAAAAATAATTCCAAGAGGAGGATTGCAATACTTTGGAAATTTTGGATCATTAATGCTATTTAATGCAGTTTCTCTTAGTGCAATCGAGAACCCTGATGTTGAAAATGTTTCAATACTATCGCTTACACCTGCGTTAACTGAAACGTTATCTTTATTAGCCCAAATAGAAAATATAACAAATTTTGGTACAGGAGGACATAACTTTTCTATACAGAGATTAAGGTTGGGAGTAACACTAAGTGATTTGAGTTTTGGACCGGCAGTAGATCTAATGGAAGTAGGAAATATTCCTTCATTAGAAGATGGAACAGTTACTTACGTCTTAGGTGCCTTTGTTCTAAAGAGTTTTTAGATTTCTTTTTTTATCTTTTGTTTTATAATTCGTTTGATGATAGAAATAGACGGAGGAACAGGAGAAGCTGGAGGACAAATAATCCGCACCTCACTTACTCTTTCAGCATTAACTAATAAACCTGTAAAAATTTTCAATATAAGAAAAAACAGACCTAAACCCGGTCTAGCTATGCAACATTTAACAGGCGCAAAAGCGGTTCGTTCAATTTGCAGAGGGGAACTTATAGGCGCTGAATTGGGAAGTACAGAACTGATATTCAATCCAGGAAAAATTGTTGGCGGAAATTATGAATTCAATATAGGAACTGCCGGTTCAACTATTCTTGTTGCTCAAACGATTATCCCCCTTTTACTACACGCAGAAAAAAAATCCACAATTAAAATAATCGGAGGAACTCACGTAATTCACTCTCCTTCTTATGACTATTTCTCAAATGTTTTCCTCAAAGCTTTGGAATGTATGGGTGGAAAAGTTTCCTCAAAACTTATCTCTTCTGGTTACTATCCAGAAGGGGGTGGAGCTATTGAAATAACAATTGAACCTTCCAAACTTTCGGAAATAGCATTTTTCCCTGAAAAAAATAATATCGAAGCAATAATTAGATTGGGTTCTCTACCAACCCATATAGGAGTAAGGGAAAAGAAAATTCTTGTTCAAAATGGAATAGAAAAGATTAGATTTATAGAAGAAAAAACATTAAGCCAGGGAAATTGTGTTACTTTGCATTCAGGTTTAATAGGATTCTCAGTTGTTGGGGAAAAAGGAAAAAGGGCAGAAACAGTTGCGCAGGAAGCAGTATCTGAATTCACCAAACAATTAACTTATGATGTTGATTACTGGCTTGCAGATCAGCTTATGATTTACTATTCATTAATAAAAAAAGGAAGTTATTCTTTTCTAAAAGCAACTAATCATCTTAAAACAAATTCAGAAATAATAAAAAAATTTCTGGATGTTAAAATATCCATAAAAGATGATTCAATTTCTTTTACTTAGAAATTTTATTTATTTCCTCTACTTCCCCATGTACAGATAAAAGCACTTCATATCCGTCTAATCCTTTAGAGTCATACCAAAAAACTCTCCAGCTTTTATACTCCTCTATTACTACGTGATAAACGTTTTTATTTTCACTTACAAATTCGTGTATTTCCTCAGTTCCATCTGCAGTATGTGATGCGATTATTGCCTCTTCTTCAAATACAAGGGTACATGGCAAAACCTTACAAACTTTACATTCACTAGTTGTTATATACTCCGGAGGCTGGGTTACAAAATTTTGTTCTGGATAATTATAATAATAATGTATTCTTATAGGACAGGGGGTAGAAATTCCTTCAGTAACTCTTGCTTTTACGAAATAATATTGTTCTTCTTCATCATTAAATTTAATTTCCATACTTATTATTTCAAATATTTCAGCATTAGGATGTTTTGTTTTTAGATCTTCAATTATAAATTCCTCAACATTTGTTTTTTCAGAGCTGGACCTAAGAAAATCTATAACAAAATATAATGTAATTGCAATAAAAATTAGTGCTACTGCAAGCGTTAGCTCTTTCCTTACATTCATAAAAAATCATTCACAAAGAAACTTTTTAATCCTTCTCTTTCTCTTTTAATTTCATAATTGCTTCAGCAATATCCCCACGGCATTCCTCAAGCGCTTTTTTCGCCTGCTCTTCTTTTACTGAGGCCTGTTCCATAACCATAGAAATATCCTCCTTGGATATTCTTTCTTCTTTTTTTATTTTTCCAGTTATTTGATAGGTCTTTTGTCCTTGCATCTCAACTTCGGTTACAGAAGGATTTTCTATTGTGATATTCTCATTTTTACATTCTATTACAACTTTTTCAGCTTCAATATTAACCGTCCGTATACCCATATTTTTCATAACTCTTGCCATTTGAGCAGGATCTAACCCAGGCATCATTCGAAATTCTCCTTTACTTCAAGTTTTTTTATCTCAACTTTTGCCATGTCTGTAATCTGTTTTAATCTATTGTATAATTTTCCAGTTATCTTTCCATGGAGTGATTCAGATATGCATTTTTCAAAATCCATTTCTTTAACTATTTCTCCAAGTGCAGTTTTCATTTCTCTTCTAAGGTTTTTTCTAACAAGATGGCTTATGCTACCTTCAGCAACTGCAACAAGTTTTATTCTCATTTCTTTTTCATCCTTTGTTTTTTCGTCAGAAACAAGGTCTATAACTGTTCTTCCTCTTCTTGCAAGAGTTCTAAGGTAACTTGGTTGTATTGAATGTCCAATATATTTTGTATTCGCACCTTTTCCTTTGACATCTATGACTCGTAAATTTACTCTTATGCTTGATAACATTCTTCTATTAACTTCTCCTTCCGTTTCCAATTCAGCAAGATTAACGATAACTATTCTATTTAAAAGAGATTTTTCATCAGATGAAATTATTTCACCTACTACTTTACCGCCGAACATCTCAGGAGATACCAAATCGTACCATTTTTTCGTTTTCCATTTGTCTACTATTTTCTTTTTCTTTACCGCCATCTAATCCCTCATTATTTAAGCAATAAGTGCGCCGTTTCTGGATCATATTTCCAATCCTTAGGAAGCACCTTTTCTTTTTTGTAATATTTTATTAATCTTCCAATTTTTGATTCTATATGTGCAAGTTTTACTTTGTTATGTTTATCTGTTTTATTTTTTTTCATATGCGTTCTTACTGTTACTGCCTTTTTTATAAGATCAAGAATATCCTGTGGATATGTTTGAGAAATGTTCTCTTTTTTTAAGAATGTCACAAGCCTTTTTCCACCCAAGAATGCCCTAATATCACCAACTCCATAGTTATCTCTCATAAACATACCTATTTCGCTAGCTCGCATTCCTTTTTTTGATAGTTCATGTATTTTTTCTATTATTTCCTTGTCTGAATATTTACTTTCTGTTTTTTTTATGACTCTTAGTTTCCTGGATTTTGATTTTCCTCTTTTTTTTGAATGAATCTTTGCCATTACATCACCTAATCTTTATTTTTTATTAAAAATATAGCTCTTTAGAGCAATAATTGCTTTATATCTATGTGATAGTGCTTTTTTTAATTCTTTGCTTTGTGCAAAAGTTTTCTTCTTTCCGGCAGGTATGAATATCGGATCATAACCGAATCCTTTTTTACCTCTTTCTCTTAAGGCTATTTTTCCAGAGCATTCCCCAAAGAATACTTTTCTCTTATTTCCGTTTGCATATGCTATACAGCATCTAAAAACTGCCGTTCTATTCCTACTTTTCAAAATATTCAGTATTCCTCTATTTCCAATTTTTTTATAAACCCATGCCGAATATGTTCCAGGAAAATTATTAAGAGATTCAATAAACAGTCCGCTATCCTCAACAAAAACAGGTTTTTTTATTTTTCTATATGCTTTTTCAACTGCTTCCAATGCAATTTCTTCCAAAGAATCAGAACGTATTTCATTATGTTTGAATTTTAATTGTTTTATCTGTACACTTCCATTTTTTCTGAACAACTCTAAGGCCTCGCTGAATTTATTTTTGTTGCTTGTTGCAAAATACAATTCCATCAAGTGAGATTTATTGCATAAGCATTTAAAATAAATCTTCCAACCGTACTACAATGTCCACTGTTAAAAAAACAAAAAATATAAAAAACAAGGAAAAACAATCAAAATCTATTTCCACTCAAAAGGATAAAAAAGAAACAAATCCATTAGCTCAAAAAATACGTGCAGAAATGGAGGAGATAAACAAATTTTTCTCAACAATTAGTTTTTATCCTGTTGCGGTGAACCTTGAGAAAAAAGAAGAGGCACGACAGGGGATATTGAAAAAATATTCAGAAGGTGAAGAATACATAAAACAAAACATTCTCCATTTAATCTATGAAACAGTAACCCAATATTCCGAATACAAATACCCTATGAATTATGGATTCTTTAAATCAAAAAATCCGCAGGAGCCACCGGAAAAACTCAGATTTGCTGTTTACAAAACCATGTTTAATTATCATTCCTCTATGGAAGGAACTTTGGAGATGATCGATCTTCTAAGAGAATTTGGGGATGTTTCTTCAGCAAAACTACTCAGTCATCTTTTCAATTATTTTTCTTCAAATGATAGTGAAAGATTTAGACTTTTGAGAAATGCAGTAATAGAATCTCTGGGGGCACATGATTCAGTTTATGCACTCCAGGTTCTTCTTAGCTATGTGAAAATAATAGATTCAGAAAAACTTTTCCACAGGATATTCATTTCCTTAAATGCCTGGAATGAAAAATTGGATTCGCTTCCTTTAGCTCCTGATGAAAAAAGAAGACTAAAAAGTTCTCTAGAAGACGTTTTGGAAAATAAGAATGATGAGAATAACTCAGCTTATGTAAGATAATTATACTTAAGTTGAGTGTTACACTGCTCAGGAGTTTCAAAAAACATTGAGATAAATAATTTAAGGTAACCAACATATGGTATTCGGAATATCTCCTTTCCGTTTATATTTTTTGCAGGAAGATTTCCTAAATTGTATTTGTAATCATACATTTGTATATCTAATATCGGGTTATTGTCCCCCTTTACCAAATAATATTCTTCACCTTCAACATTAACTTTAAAATAAATTCTATGAATTATGTCCCCTACATAAGAGAAATAAGTATTTTTTTCAGGAACATAAACCAGAATATCATTTGAAATTTTTACCGGATATTTTTTATCTTTATACTCTATTTCAGTAATACATGGTTGCGGAACCACTATCTTTCTGTCAAGATACTCTATTCCGCATTGTGAATAATAAAAAATCATTTCTCCCCTTTTTTCTATAAATTCTTCAGGTTCAGAAAGAAAATAATTACAAACACTATCTTTATTCTGCAAACAATAAGAATACATGGACCCCAGAACTTTAAATGTATTATTTTTATAATTTATTACACTCTCATAAGAAGATATTTCTTGGAACTCTTCTGCAGTCATTTCAATTTCATACGCATTTAATTCTGCACCTTGTATAATTACCAGATCCCCTCTCTCTAAATTAGGAAGCATACTACAGGTTACTATCGCAGAAATTGGTGTTTCTGTATTGAGCAATGTCTGAAGCCCAAACCAAAAAATAAGTATAAGCATAACGGATATTACTGTATCTACAATTTCATGTTTCCATCCATATCTTTTTGCACCTTCATTAACCTCACTTCCAACTATCCATATCATCGAACCCAGTGTAGCTATTGCAAAAATCATTTCTCGTGTGATAATGAATGAAATGAAAAGTAGTATGAAAACTATTGTTTTCCAGTGTTTTTTTGCCGTCTTAAGAAAATCAGTTTTCACAATTTTTCTACCTGTTTCTTGAAATCCCCAATTTCCTTAACAATCTCGTTTATTGTAGATAGCAATATTTTTTTCGGACCTTTTTTTGATTTAACGATTAGTTTTATTCCTTTATCAAACGGATGTTCTTTTTTATATGCTGTAAATTCAACATCCTTTTCTTTTAATCTATTTACTATCGCTTCTCCAATTCCTTCATCACAATTAAGAATTTCTATCTCAAGAGTTTCTTTGTCATTTTTTATTACGTTTATTTCTCCTATCATTGACTGCACCTCAAAACTACAATCTATTGTTCGGTGAAAGTTTTTTAAAACTGTACTGCTCTCATCTTATTCATGGTTGAAACCATAGTGCTTTGCATCGATCGAGATAATGATCTCTCTTCAAAAGCCGGCATAGGCGGGCCAATTGTAGGAAGAAAAAACAATTTAAATGCCGCAACTAAGCTTGCACTTTCAGATCCTGAGGATGTTGATGCAAACGCAATGTTCTATGCAATAAAATTATATGATTCTTTGCTAAAATCAAGAAAGAGTGTTGAAATAATAACTATTACCGGAGACAAAAAACTAGGGTATAAAGCAGATAAAGAAATAAGCAATCAACTTGATCGTGTAGTAAGAGAGTTAGGTGCTCTCTCTTGTGTTTTAGTGAGTGATGGTGCATCAGATGAAGAAGTAATGCCGATAATAAAATCCCGAATAAAAATAGATTCAAACAAAATAGTTTATGTCAAACAGGCAAAAGAACTTGAAAAAACATATTACGTAATACTTGAAAAATTAAAAGATCCTTATTATGCAAAAATAATATTAGGGGTTCCTGCTCTCTTCCTGCTTTTAATTTCATTATCTAGTTATTCGGGAGTTGGATGGCAACCAATAGGGATTGTAGTTGGTCTTTACCTTTTGTTCCTTAAAGGATTCGGATGGGAAGAGAAAATAACTGATTTTTTCAAAGATCTGAATTTTTCATTCGAACGTGTGAGTTGGGTAGCCAATGTTTCAGCAATAATAATTTTTGTACTTTCACTGTTAGTTGCAGGTAATGCTTACAATACTGCGCTTAATCTTGATTTATATGGCGAAAAAATGTATTCATATATCCTAAGTAGCATAACTTCACTTTTACTATTTTCTGCATTATTTGTTGTACTTGGAAAGTCTATAGATTCTATACAGGATAAAAAACATTTTATGATTACACGATATGCTGTTTATGCAATAGCTTTTGTTTTATTAGCGCTGATTCTGGATATTGGTTCGAACTGGATAACAAATATACGTGAGCCTTATATTAGTTTTGGAGAGTTCTTCTCAATTCTTATAATTTCTCTGTTTATTGCATGGGTATCTACAATTATTATTGGTTTTATAAGAACCAACAGTCTCCTATCCTTAAAAATGGAAGGAAAGGAAGTGATTAATACAAACGGCGGTTTTGTCGGGAGAATTGTAGGTGTAGACGGAGCAAATGGAACGATAATAATTCAAAATGTATTCGATAGACGAATGGTTATTCCTTTTGATTCCGTTTTTTCAGTTTCTGATCAAGTAGTGGTACAATCAATAGTATAATTGTCCACTACTTTATTTTACCAATTTAAGTCCTTTTTTCTACTCCCTAAACCAAAAAAGTTCATTCCTGAAGGATTCATCATCTCATTTAAGTTACTTGGTTGTGGCTTAAATTTATCCAAATCAGGTTTTTTAGGTTCAACCCTTTTTGTTTGAAAAGGAGGAACCCTTTTTGCAGCCGGTGTACATATTACTGCCATCCAATATCACCTGCAAAAAATTCTTCGATAGAACAAGTACTGAATTTACCACTGGATTTCATACCACCTATTTTGCAAAAGATATTCACCTTTCATTTTTACACCTCGATTTTTCAGATAGTTTAAACTATCGCAAAGTCGGTAAAAGTACCTTAACATTGCCAATTAGTAAATTTCTAATCGACTTTGCGAGATTTTGTCGAATGGGATTCCTTTCGACAAAACTGATCTGTTTATGAATTTATTTTATTTTTATAATATATAAATCAATGTCCCAAAATGCAAAGCATTTTGGACAGATTTGAACGACATTTGAACGGCGTTCCGTTCAAAATTTGACAGCAGTGCTGTCAATCGTTCAAACAGATGTCCCAAAACATTGGCTCTTAATATCTATTATTCTTTATCATTTGTTACCATATGCCCTGATGAACTCCAAATTACTGAATATTCCACTCCTCTTTTTGTGAATTCACTGCTCATTAATTCAAATGATTTTGCCTTAAATGAACCAAATTTTTTATTGCTATATTTTTGAAAAAAAGAATTTAACATGATTTTATTTTTAACTCTTGCAAGAGTTAAATGAGGGGTTAATTTTTCGTAATTAAAAATTTCTTTCAAAGATTTATTAATATTTTCAGATAGTTCTTCCAATCCTTTGCTTTTTACACCTGCCCATACCACCCGTACATATTCTTTGTTTGGAAATGCTCCAATTTCTTCAATCGAAATTTTAAATGGCGTAAATTCAATTTTTTCTAGAATATCCATCGTTTTATGAAGTTTATCAGATCTTACTTCTCCTAGAAATTTCACAGTAAGATGAAGATTTTTAGGAGGAACAGAAACTGCTCCTGCCTCCCGTAATTCCTTTAATGGAGGAAGAACTCTCTCCTTTATACTTCTTGGAATTTCTATTGAAAGAAAAAGACGGGAAGACATATAGTTTAAAAAATATAGAACAATTAATAAAACTGTATGAAAAAATTCAAGACAACTGAAGAAATAGAAGTACCCACGAAACTTGTAGACCAGGTTATTGGCCAGAAAAAAGCAGTTGATATAATCAAGAAAGCAGCAAAACAGAAAAGAAATGTTCTTTTAATCGGAACTCCTGGAACTGGAAAATCAATGCTTGCACAGGCGATGGCTGAACTTATGCCTGTAGAAGAGCTTGAAGATGTTTTGGTATATAAAAATCATAATAACGATAACAATCCAAAAATTAGAACAGTAAAAACTTATCCTGATTATAACTATCTAAAAATGAATCCACAATACTTAAGATATTACACTAAACCAGAACTTCTTGCAATAAAACAACTAAGTCAAAGAGGAGAAAAAAAACAACTTCCTGATATTCTTAAAATCGGACTTGGAAGAAGAATAGTAAATAAAGTTGAAAAACATGAGAAAGAGGAATCTGGTCCTTCTCCAAAACTAATAATCCTATTAGTTGGATTAATCCTTTTAGGTATTATATTTTTTGCAGATATAGAAGAAGGTTTGAAATGGCTGATAATTGCAGTTCTCCTTGGTCTTACATTCTTATATTTTCTTTCAGGAGCAACAGCAGGTCTTACAAGAAGACTTGCCCCTTTCGAATCTTCAAAACCAAAACTTATAGTAGATAACAGCACCAAAAAAAATGCTCCTTTTGTTGATGCGACCGGTGCAAAGGCAGGCGCACTTTTAGGGGATGTTAAACACGATCCGCTTCAATGTATTCTTATGGGAGAATATGTATCTCTTCCAAATGGAAGAATGGAAAAAATAGAAAATATTGTAGATCCAATCTTTAAAGAGCACAATTCATGGGAAAAAAAATTAAATGAAAATGAAAAATTCTCTATTCTTGGAGCGTATGATGATAAATTTGGCTATGGTCCAACAAAAGTAAATGCAATATTTAAAAGAAAATATTCAGATTATATTTTTGAAATAAAAACAAGAAGAGGATACACAATAAAAGTTACTCCAAATCATCCATTAGGAATTTTTAATCGAGAAAATATAGAATATCTTCGTGCAGATGTTTTAACAGAAGGTCAATATACAACAGTTCCCAGAGCGTTACCCATTGAATTTAAAAAAGAGTTAAAATTAGACCTAATTCGTTTATATGCAAATATACTTGCTGATGGATCGGTAAGCGAAAGATCTGTAATTTTTAAAGTAAAGAGAGAATTTAAAATAGAAAGATTAATCCGCAATATTCGCAAATGTGGTTTTGAACCGAGAATACTTTCAAGAGGGGGCAATACACTTATTTATATAAACAATGCAAATTTTGTCAGAGAACTAAAAACTTTAGGATTAATAGAAAATGGAAAAAAGAGAATACCCTCCATTATTTTTGATCAAAGAAAAGAAGGAATATTAGACTTTTTATCTGAATTTTATTCTTTGGATGGGTATGTAAATAAAAATGGTCAATTTGAACTCTTTTCAAAAGAACTCATACCTGATTTTGTTCCTCTTTTACTTAAGATTGGTATAAGGGCGGTTATAAAAGAAAGGAAAGATCCTGGTTTTGGCAAAGGAAAAATCCAAACTGCAATATATTTCTCAAATTTTGAATTTTCCAAAGAGTATTCTAATCGAACGATTAATCCAATACATATGAGAAATTTGGAAATTTATTTCAAAAATACAAATAAAGGACATGTTATTTTTTCCGATGTAATTCCGATAAAATTCAATTTCCTTGAAAATATACGTATGAAAATTGGCCTTAGTATGGAAAAAATTCACAGTGAATATTATGCTCTTAATGAAGAATTAAAAAGCTCAAAAAAAGCTACCAGACAAATGTTAAATAAAGTTTCTTTAAGATTTTTAGAATATAGTAATGGACTTAATATTTTTAAGTTAAGAGATATTGTTCAAGGAAAATATGATTTTGATCAAATTATTTCAATAAGAAAAATAAAAGTTTCTGGTTTTGTATATAACCTTACTACTGAAACAGGAAATTATTTAGTTAACAATATACTAACTCATAACACAGGCGGAATGGGCACTCCTGCTCATTTAAGAGTAGAGGGTGGAGCAATACACAAAGCAAATAACGGAGTTTTATTTATAGATGAAATCGCTTCCTTGAAAATGAACTGGCAGCAGGAAATACTAACTGCAATGCAG
>JAQTSF010000018.1 GCA_028711485.1 Candidatus Iainarchaeum sp. | reverse complement strand
ACAAAAAGAGGAAGCTCCAATAGCAGTAGCACCCTCTCAAAAGAAAAAGAGAAAAGGAACGAAAGGTATAATCAGACTTGCAGGAACAGATATGTTCGGAGAAGTACCACTTAAAATGGCAGTACTCAGAGTGAGAGGAATAGGACACACAACCGGAAATGCTGTAGCAAGATTGATTTCAAATAAATTTTCAATTCCTGATAACACAGAGGTAGGTGATTTGAGTGAAAGCCAACTCTCTGAAATAGATAACATTCTAATGAACGTTTCAAAATATCTTCCACACTACTTATTGAACAGAAGAAAAGATCCTGAAACAGGAAAAGATACTCACGTTATAACAAATGATTTAATATTCGCAAATAGACAGGATATAGAAAAAGAAAAGAAGGTTTACAGCTGGAAAGGATATAGACATGCTTACGGAAAGAAAGTAAGAGGACAAAAAACAAGAAACACCGGAAGACATGGAAGATCTGTCGGAGTTGTTAAGAAATCTTTACAACCTGGAAAAGCAGCACCAGCCGCTGCAGCAGCACCAGCAGCTCCTAAGAAAGAGGCGAAAAAATAAAGGTGAATATTTATGGGTGACCCAAGAAAATTCAAAAACAAATACGAATCCCCTAAAAAATTATGGGAAAGGGATAGGATTGCAGAAGAAAAAACTCTTAAATCAGAATACGGTCTTAAAAACAGCAGAGAAATCTGGGTGGCCGCAGCTGAACTAAAGAAATACAGAAGAGAAGCAAGAAGACTTCTTTCTATACTCGAAGAAGACAGGAAAAAAGATGTTGAAAAAATATTAAACAGACTCAATAGATTCGGAATTCTTCCAAAATCCGCAACACTTGATGATATTCTTTCTCTTGAAGTCAAGAGTATCCTAGAGAGGAGATTACAGACAAGAGTTCTTAGAAAAGGATTTGCAAAAACAATAAAACAATCAAGACAATTAATTTCTCACGGATTTATTGCAGTAGGCGAACATGTTGTAACTGTTCCAGGATATCTTGTTACTGAAGATGAAGATTCTAAAATTCAGCTCCACAAACCAATCGATTTGGATTCTGGGAATAAACCTGAAGAAGATGCAGAACCAGAAAATAAAAGGAGTCCTAAGAGAGAACAAACAGAAAAGTTTGTAAAAACTGAAAAAACAGAGATTAATGCTGCATAATGGTGAATGATCATGGATACTAAAAACGAAAAAACCCCAAAACCAGAAGAAAAAAAACCTGAAGAAAAAAATGAATCAGAAAAAGAAAAAGTTGAAACAACCGAAGAGGTTACTGATTCTGAAAAATCTGAGAAAAAGAAAATCAGAGATAAAATAGCTATACTAAATATTTATTCTTCTAAAAATGATACTATTATTACAGCAACAGACATCACTGGAGCAGAAACCCTTGCATGGGCAAGCGGTGGAATGATGGTAAAAGCTCACAGAGAAGAAGGAAGACCTTATGCAGCAATGCAGGCAACAACAAAAGTTATGAATATTATTAAAGATAAAGGAATTGGAAAAGTTCATATTAGAATACGAGGACCTGGCGGAAATAAAGCAAAAACACCGGCATCAGGAGCTCAGGCAGTTGTAAGGACAGTTGCAAGGTCTGGTGTAAGAGTTTTAAAGATTGAAGATGTTACTCCTCTACCTACAGATTCAATGAAAAGAAGAGGAGGAAGAAGAGGAAGACGTGTGTGATTTGATGAAGATAGAAATTTCAGAATCAAAAAAAGATAATGTAATGGTTTTTTCACTAAAAGATTCAGATTTGAAATTTGCAAATCTTTTAAGAAGAACTCTTATTGCAGGAGTTCCAACAGTTGCTATTGACCTGGTTACTTTTTACGATAACACTAGCACTATCTTTGATGAATATATATCACACAGATTTGGTCTAATTCCAATCTCAACTCCTGATAAATTAAAAAATGAGGATGAATTCTTTTTTGTTCTTGATGAAAAAGGACCTAAAAAAGTTTATTCAGGTGATTTGAAACCTGTAAATCATTCTGTAAAACCTGCCTTGGAAAATATTCCGATAATTACTCTTCTTGAAGATCAGTGTCTTAGATTGGAAGCAAAAGCAGTTGTAAACACAGGGAAAAAACATGCAAAATTCCAGGCATGTGCTTCATCATATTCAGTTAATGATAAGACAGGAGAAATTTCTTTCAAAATAGAATCTTTTTATCAATTGCCTCCGAAAAAACTTCTTTTAAAAGCATTGGATGTTCTTGAAAAAGATTTTTCTGATTTGGAAGCTGCTGTTGAAAAAATTAAATAATTTTTTTCTTATTTTTATAAAAAACAATCGCCAGGAGCAGGATTAACAACTTTGTCGTCTATTTTTGACAGAACATCAAAGCTTTTTTAGGCCAAAATAAGTTCAAGAACTTATTATGAGAACCTGCGATCCCGTAAGGGAACTAGATTTCAATTCCGAGTATAAATAAATATACCCAATCTCAAGTCTAGCGCGTTACCGGGTTCCGCCATCCTGGCGTGAAAACATAAGTTTTGCAATAGCCGGGAGCCGATGAACGGATTACCGTTCAGCAGAGATCCTGGCATTTTAGAAAAAATGCTGAGATATCTGAACAAAAGTTCAGAAACATCCTGGCTTAGTTTAAATTTATATATAAATAATTTTTATACTATTGCAAAGTGCAAACTTTGCGAGAATTTACAAAATCGTTTGTAAATTAGATAGCAAATTGCAAAATTGCCAAGAATTTACCGAAAAGTCGGTAAATCTGATTCTATTTTCTCATTTGGAAAATATTTTCTGAATTTTTCAGTTGTAATCAATTTTTTCGTTCTTCCTGCTTTTTTTGCAGCAAGAAATCCATTATCAATTAATTCCTGGACATAAGGATAAATCCAGCTTCCAAGTCTTTTTGCTACATAAGATTTTAGCACTTCTCCCTTGTTCATATGCACATAACTTAAAACTCTTAATGCGCCTTTGCTTATTTCCATATCTTGAGAAAATTCCTTTATATTTTCTATATACTGATTTTTCACTCTCATTACATATTTATTATTATTCTCTACTATTTCTATTGAATTATTAAAATTCTGGTATTCTTTTATAAGTTCTTCTACAATTTTTTTCGCTTTCTCAGGATTTTTAACTTCAATTATTTTCCCTATTTCTTCAAGTGAAAGTTCTTTTGAACTTATAAACAACACCGCTTCTATGATCCTTTTTTTATCAGCATTTTCCATACTATCCCTTTAATACAAAATCAATTAATTCCTTGCTATAATCCACAGAATCAATTTCTCTCTTTTTTCCAAAAACAACTTTCTTCATTTCTTCAATGCATTTCTTAATTCCCCTTTTGCTTGTATCAATTTCAATTATTTTTCCAATATTATTTTTTTTGGATTTCATATAACAGTAATCCAGAAGTTCAGCCATAACATTATCTTCCATTTTTTTCTTATTATATCCTCTTCTTTTCAATCTCTCCAATAATTTTTTTCTACCGCATCTCAATACAAATATAAAATCAGCATCCAATCTTATCTCGCAAAGAAGGTGGGATTCAATAATCCAATTTTTTCTCTTACTTAACTCTTTTTTAAGAGCATTTCTGAATTTAGGCATCAAAACTTCTTTTTCCTTTTCTTCATTCATTTTGTACGCCTTTATTTTATTTATCAAATTAGTTACATCTACTACCTCTATTTTAATTTCTTCTGAAAGTTTTTTTGATAATTCTGTTTTTCCAGTTCCAGGAGTTCCGGTTATAATAATTTTCATAATTTAAAGCCTTTTTACAATTCCATTCAATATTTTTTTCCCATTTTCAAATACTTTCTCTCCTTTTTTTGTAAGTGTATAATATTTTCTTCTTTCCTCAAATTTTGATTCTATTATTCCTTCCCCTTCCAATCTATATAAAACCAGATAAATCATCACTAAACTTGTTTTAAAATTAAATTCCTCTTGAATTCCCTTATCAAGTGCATATGCATATACTTTTTTGTTTTTTTTCAATAATGATAAGATATATATCCAGATATTTCCGGAAGTTATATTTTTTTTCAATCTTTTAATAGGTGCTGATTCTTCTATTTTTTCACTTCCCATATACTCTTCCCTGCAAGAAACCTTATAAATATTATTCTTTTATCTATTCTTATGAATATATTGGGAAAGATATTGTTAATGATATTACTTTTTTCCTCTTCTTTCTCATACTTCTTTGATTTAAATTTTGTATCAAATTATGTTCTTCCAGCAACAATACTAGCAGTTTCTGCAGGTTTAGGAATAATGTGGATGCTTTCCGATATGATGGCAAATCCTGAATTAAAAGCAAAAGTAAAAATGGAAGTAAGAAGTATGATCTCAGGTGGAGTGCTTCTTGTAATTGTTTCTGCATTATTTTTCGGAGCAAATTCAACAGCGTCAATACTAACAGGAGAACCTGATGTAAATTCAGCAGCATCAGCACAATTAGATAATTTTATTCAGCCACTTGCACCTGCGTTCAATGATCTTGTCGATGCTTCCCATTATATTGGAATGATGATGGGTTTTGGTTATTCCTCTCCGACTAATTTATGGTATGCTTCACTTACTTTTGTTGCAATGCCGCATAGCGGGGTTAGAGGTTTGAATTCAATGATAGTTAGCGGAGCAGGTGCAATAAGCGGAGCTATATTCATATATAGTGCAATAAACGTTCTTTTAGAATTTTTTACAGCAGTTGTTCCTTATGTAATCCTTCCATTGGCATTTTCGCTTAGATTTATTCCATTTACAAAAAAAATAGGTAACACTTTAATCGCTTTATGTATCGGTGCTTCCTTGGTTTTTCCAGTTGCAGTTATTCTCACAGGCTATTTCCATGAACTCGCTTTCAAAAATATTGATCCTCCGGATCTTAATATGGGTCCTTTCAAGAGTTTTCATTACCCTGCAGTAGGATGGTTCTGTAGTGATAGTGACAATCCAATAGTAGATGTTGCAAAATCTTTTGTAAATATTTCTGATCTTGGATGGGGTTTGATAATAGGTTTAATCTGGTGTCTTGCTACGCTACCAGCTTGTGCATTTATGGCAGGATGGAATTTTGCAGTGGATTTTCTTTTTCCTATGTTAAATCTAGTCTGGCAGGCTTTATTCTGGGTAGTCGCTCTTATAGATTATAATGCTTTTTTTGGAGATGTTGATGCAGGAGGAATGTATGATTCCCTTGCAAATTTCTTGGAAATTACAATCTATCATGTTTTTATGGCATACATTGACGCATTGATGGTTATTATAATTACGATAGTGACTACAAAGAGTATTTCTGGAGCAATAGGCGGAGAGGCATATCTTGCAGGAATACAGAGGTTTGTAGGATGAAAAATATATTTATTTTACTTCTTCTTTTTCCTTTCTTATTCTCATTTTCATGTGAAAGTGCTATAGATCAATCTTTTACTGAAGCATGGGAAGATGTCGCTCTTATATTTGGTGCAGTATTTCTTTTTACAATTGCAATTATTACAATTGCATATATTTACGGAATGGCAATGAGCAATCCTCATGCAGTTGTTTTTGCAAAGGATGAACTTTTCCATTTATTTATGTCTATTTTGATAATTTTAAGTGTTTTCGGAATAATAATCTTCTTCTGTTATGTTGGCTCATTTTTCTTTTCCTCTGTTTATACTGCATTAGGTACTCCTATAAGCGTTTGTTCTGGTTCTTCTTCAGTAACTGAACTATCTATATGCTATACCTCTCAAATGGAAAATGAAGCAAAATCACTTGTAGAATATGCAATAACTTCCTCTGTTAATGATGAAATGGATTCCACATGGATTTTTTCATTTAATTTTCCATTGATGGGAACCACTTCAACCCCTACAAAAGCATTCAAAAAAGCATATGCGATGAACTATGATGCAATTAATTCAATGCTTGCAACACCTGCATTAATTAGTATTTCAATGCAAAATATTTTACTTAAATCTGCATTAAAATTTTCCATAGCAATTTTATTGCCATTTGCAATTCTTCTAAGAGTTTTTTTAGCAACAAGACAAATGGGAAATATCTTAATTGCTGCAGTTATAGCCATTCAGGTTTTTCTTCCATTAATGTATGCAATTAATGGGATAATGTATTTCCATGTATTTCAGGATACTGATTGTACAAATCCAAATTATGCTGAGGTGTTTGATGATCACTTGTTAAAAGAATGCGGAAGTCAATATTCCTTTTTGAGCTATGCACGTCTTGCTCCACAGGCAATATTTCTTCCTAATTTGACAATTGCGGTTATGGTAACTTTTTTAAGTTCAATAAATAAAGCTTTAAGGGTGCTAGGATGAGAAAAATAATTTTATTATTTTTAATTCTTTTGTTTTCTCTTTCTTTCTCCCAGAGTTTCTCAGATATGTTATCAGGAATTAGTTCAGATTATGAATTATTTTCCAGATGGCAGGTTCTTTCAATTTTAATTATTCTTCTTTCCATACTTTTAATTTCTTTAACTTATGCTGCAGGTTTTGCTTTTGAAATGCCTGATTTAAAAGCATGGGCAAAACTTGAACTTATTCAGGTGCTTGTATCCGCATTATTATTGATGGGTTTAATTTCTTTTCTGTTCTTTTTCGACGGACTTTTTTTAATGTTAGTTAATTCAAGTGGAACAGGATATACTTGTGTTGATGATATTAAAGGATGTTCTGCACAAATTGCAGATCAATATATTGATGGTTTAGTAGAACTTGCAAGAGAATCTTCAAAATCACATACTGAAACAATTTATGATTATTCAAAATCAATGGGTTATAGAGTTGGTTATGTAGGTCATACATTAATCTGGCTTCCTTTTTTATGGTCTGGATTCAGTATGGCTACTTCAGCAATAGAAATACTTGATGTTGAAAGATTACTAATAGTAATTGAATATTATAACCCTATAATTGCATCTTTATACGCACAGAAATTTTTCGTAACTCATATCTCCTATAATGTAGGGCCTTATCTTCTTGTATTCGGACTTTTAACTAGAGCTTTCTTTGCAACAAGAAAATTAGGAGGATTATTAATTGCAATAGCAGTTGCAGTGATGTTCGTATTTCCTATAATGTATGTTTTTGATGCGCTTACTTTGGCTGTTACTGCTTATGGAGACAATCCTACAGGAATAACTCCTGCAGCAGTTTGTCCAACAGAATGTACAGATCCAATCCCAATTGGTTATATAAAAGGGGAAGAAAATAAAGTACTCCCTGGAAATGAGGATCAAGGTGCTGGGGTGTTTTCTTGGGATGCATTAACTGAAAAACCAAGCAGTTATATTGGCGTATTAGATAAATCCGTACACCCTCAATATGATAGCATTTATGATGTTGTTCTATCAGGACAGGAAGCTAAAACTACAAAAGGAAAAACAATTGCTCCCTGCGGTTGGCCGGAAAATGAAGAAGATTCAAAAGGATGTCCTTCTGAATGCAGAGGGATTCCCTATCCTGCATTATCAGATACTTGTAATGATCCTGACGTAAGATCAGCTTGTGATGCTCTTCCTGATGTTTGCAAAAGAAATTTAGTGATGGATGTAAATGCTCTTGAAGGTGTTTATTTACAGCAATGGGAAATGTGTCCTGACGAGTGTAAAACTATTCCTGCCCTTTATGAAAATGCAGGCGGTGATTGCGGAGGGGTTTGGAGAGATTATAAAAGATATACTAGTGGCGCTTGTGGGGTAGATTATTGGAACTCAGATAGTGAAGCAAATGCAAAAGCAGATTCTCACTGTACTGGAGAATTCCAATCTCTTTTTGGTTCAGCACCTATGGAAGTATATTATGGTGATTTTTGCTGTGTTGGAACCGGTAATGACGGAGAATGTGAATATAGAGGAGATGGAAATTATTGGAAAAATTGGCAAAGTGGAGCTAGTTGTAATGAAGATATAAAAATCTGGTGCTGTTATGTTGATCCAACAGAACCTTGTAAAAATGTTGATTCAAGATGCAGAATTAATTATTATGAAATTGATGCCAGTGGAAAAAAAGTTTTAGTTATGGATGGAAACGATAGAGTATTTCCTGATTACTGCAGCGATGAAGATATAGAAAAGGCAGAAACCTGTCCAATTCCAGCAGATATAAATTCTCCTGATGCTGCATATCAGTCCTGTATATACATATCTCCAAAAGATACTTCAAATTGTGCAAAATGTATGTTTGTAGACGATCCATTTACTTACACAGTTCCGGTTATTGTGGATTGTCCTGCTTTGTGTGGAGAGGAATTATCCACTCCACCTTCAATTTCCTCCTCTGATTTTGCAAAACAAGCTTCAGAAGGAATGTATGGAAAAGAGGATATAAAAAGTGTTTCAGGATTTATGCTTCCTGCATATCTACTTCCCTTATTCAATATACTGGTTACGGTTATGTTCATAAGAACATTCTCACCACTTTTGGGTGGTGATATCGAGATCCCTGGTCTCTCAAAGGTGTTCTGATGAAAAAGTTTATATTATTATTTTTAATTTTGAGTATAATTCCTTTTTCTTTTGCATCCTGGCAGGGTAATGTTGGTTTAGCAATTTTTGCATCTTTTGGTCTTCTTGCAATAATTTATGCAATAGCTTTCGGATTCGGATTAGATCACTTAAAAATAACTGCAAGAGAGGAAATGTCCCAATTGATTATAACTGCAGTAATGGCTGGTTCCTTAGTAGGAGTAGTTGGTTTTATAGATGTATTTTCTTCACAAGTTGTTTCTATTGAAGGAGGAGCAGGAACAATGCAGGAATATGCTCTTACTGAAGTTCTAAAAGTAAAAATTATTGGAGGTTTAGAAGAAGATTATGAAAAAGTAACAAATTTCGTAGAACATTCTTTAAGAGAATCAACAAGAACACATCACTGTCAATTTTTTTCAACAGCATTTTTCATAAGTGCATGCAACAGTTTCAGTATGGTTTCTCCCCCTTCCTCAATTGCAGTTAATGCAATGGCAATTTCTTTTGTTGAAATACAATCACTTTATCTATTAACAGATTTAGGATATAATTATGCATTTGCCATATTTCTCCCGGTTGGTTTATTTTTAAGGAGTTTAAAAATAACAAGAGGGGCAGGTGCTTTTTTCATAGCAATAGGAATAACATTGTACATTCTTCTTCCATTAACCATTATATTTATGGATGATTTAGATGAATTTTACCAAAATGCTCCAGGAGTGAGCTATCCAGAAACAGAAGAACTTTCCATGCCTGATTGTGATCCAACAACTACTGGTTCAGGAAGTTATGGAACAATACATATGGATAATCCAAATGAAGTTAAAAAGGCAATGGGAACTTTGTTGAATAATAATCTAGATTCTTATATTTATCAAATATTTGTAAGAGTGAATGTAACCTTATTTGTCTGCCTTACGGTAATGGTGCTAGGAATACGCTGGCTCACTTCTGCATTCGGAGCAGAAGTAGATATTAGTGCAATTTCCAGATTCATGTGATTTTTATGGAAAATATATGCTCTCTTGCAGGAACAGGAATGGAAAGTTCCCTAACTATGCTTGTAGGAGTTGCATCCCTAGCAACAATTATGATTATTTCCATTTCCTATATGCTTGGAAATGTTCTTTCAAATCCAAAAGTTACCCTTTGGGCAAAAACAGAAATAGTTCAACTTATTGTTTCCCTTGCTTCAATATTTATAATATTTGTAGTTCTTCAATCATTTTGCGTTGTTGATTTTAATTCTCTTCATTCACTTACAAATGTTAATAATCCTGTGCAGATGTCCGGGAATTTATTTGATGCAGCCGAAGCTTATCTATTAGGTGCTGCAAATTACACCCACACAATTCTTGAAATACAAAGATATCATCAAATGGCTTTCAACATGATGCTTATGAGAGGAAGATATGACTGTATTTATGGCGCACTTTTCTGTTTATTTGGAAATGCAGGAACTTCAAGTTCTCCATATTCCTGGGTTTCTGTAACAATGGGTGCAATGTCAGTTGTTTTCAATACCACCCTTATTGCTTATATCTCTTCATTAGTAGCTCTATTTATTTTATTTTATGCAACGAGTGGTTTTGCATTATTTTTCCTTCCTTTAGGGATATTTTTCCGTTCTCTTCCATACTTGCGCTCGCTTGGTTCATTATTCATTACAATAGTTTTCTCTTTTGTGATAGTTTATCCTTTAATCCTTTCAATATTTTATTTATCCACCCCTATTCTTTTTGATTATATTGATCCAGCGATATTAAACTACTCTGATCCTCAAGATGTTGTGGATAAAGGCGGGTCTGGAGATATATTTCTTTCTATGTGGGATTGGGGGGATGATGATTACAGTGGTGAATTTTTTAATTCTAAAATGGATTCATTAGTCTATCAATTGGGGGGAAGAGCATTTATTGTAGGGGTGTTTATTCCGCTTATTGCATTGTTAGGAACAGTTGCAAGCGTTAATTATGCAGCAAAGCTTCTTGGAGAGGAGATCGATTTAAGTAAAATAGTGAGGTTAGTATAATTATGGTTGATGTTCTTTTATACCTTGAACAATTCCAAACCGATGGTGCATGGTTTGCATTATGCTTACTTGCAGGTTTTGCATCTATTCTAATTTATGGAATCTTTTATTCAATAGGCCACGCATTTATGTTTGATGATTTGAAAAAATCTTCAAAAGCAGAAATTCTTCAAGGTTTTGCAACTTTATTTATAGTTATTTTTCTTATAGTTACTTTAAGTCAGGTGGAGGAATTTGCGATAAAAACTTTTTTAGGAACTGATAGTTATGTTCTTTGTGGCGGGGATGAAATCCATCTTTCTACAATCATCGGCGGTCAAAAAAAGGCGGATATAAAGAAAACAATAGAAATTGTAGAATGCCGTTTCACTGAGCGTGCAAAAGAAATAGCTGAAATACAAGATGCTATTTATGATAAAGCTGATTCCAGCAACATATTTGCAAAATTAACTGCAACAGTTACCTTTGCAGGAATAATAATATACCAAGGAAATTGGGTGGATAGTTATTTCCAAGAAGCAGAGCAATACAGGGTTATGAATGCTTTTCTCACAGTGGTTCTCATAGGTGCAAATTCTCTCACTTCTTTAGTACGATATATTTCATTCAATATGCTTTCTGTGTTCCTTCCATTTGGTTTATTTCTAAGAACATTCAAATATACTAGAGGAATAGGAGCGTTATTTATCTCTCTTGCAATAGGTTTATACTTTATTTTTCCTGTATTATTTGTAATGACTGATCCTGGATTTGTTGAAGTTCCAGAAATTCCTGCAACACCTGCAGTAAATCCTCAAACTGTTTTCTGCCTTCCAACTTTTTCAGGAACAGTTACTCAGATGCAGGCACAAGGAACTTCTGAAATATCAATGACTTCAATACTATCAACTTCAAGATCTTCAATTGCCCAATTTTATTCCTATATGACTTTACATGCATTTGTAGTATTTTCTATAACCATTGTATTCATAAGGTACATGATGTTTATACTTGGCGGAGACGCGTATGATATACTTAGATTTGTTTCAAAGGTAGTTTAGTATGAAAAATAAAATAATTATTATTTTGATTTTTGCAATTCTTTTATTCTCTTTTGGATGTCTTAAAAAAGGAAATATGAAATATTGCTGTGATCCAATTGCATTAGAAAAAGATCCAACCTGGTGTGTATTTGCTGATGGTTCAACTCCATTAAAAATACATGGTTCCTGTGATATGGATAAACTTATTTGTGAAGTTGAAATTGAGGATACTGATAGTGATGGAAATCCGATTATTAAAATTGAAAATAGATCTATTTGTTCAACTATGGCTCCGAAAACTGATTGTAATGATGAAAATTGTACTTTGATGCTCTGTGGCCAATTCAATTATCAACCAGGGGTTTTTGGAGGAGGAACTTCTACAAATCCTCCAGGTGAGGATGAATTATCGGATAAGGCAAAGGAAAAAACCTCTGAACCTGCAGATTACCCTGGTCTATATGATGGTTGGTGTATGTTTGTTCCTTTTAATTATCAGGTAAGCAATGTTTTTGAAAAAGCAGAAGGAGAGATTTATGTTAATACTTTCAGATTTGGAGTAGGAAACACATTTATGGAATATGAAAGATATAAATTGTATTTCCCCATTACCGATTCTATATGTGG
>JAQTSF010000017.1 GCA_028711485.1 Candidatus Iainarchaeum sp. | reverse complement strand
TTTTTCATTATTCTAAAAAACACCTGCCTTTTATTGCATTAAAAGTAGCTTCTAGTTCAGATGGTTTTATCTCTAAAAAATGCCAAAAAACAAATATAACTGGAAAAGCAGCAAAACTATTTTCCCATAAATTACGTTCAAAATATGATGCAATTTTAGTCGGTGTAAATACAATCGTAATCGACAATCCTCAATTAACTTCTAGAATAAAAAATAGCAGGAATCCTTTAAAAATAATTTTAGATCCATATTTAAAAATCCCAATAAATTCAAGAGTTCTGAAAGATAAAAATATTCTAATTATTACTACTTCCAATTCAGATAAAGAAAAATTAAACTATCTCAAATCAAAAGGTTTTGAATTGTTGATTTTCAAAAACAAAATTAATCTAAATTGTGTTCTAAAATTCCTTTCAAAAATAAAAATAACTTCTGTTTTAGTTGAAGGTGGGACAAAAACCCACGAAAGTTTTTTAAAAGAAAATTTAGTAAATAAAATTTATCTTTTCAAATCAAACAAAGAATTATTTGATGGAGTTCCTGTTTTTTCAAAATCTTTTCTTAAAAAATATTATTTAGAATCAACCCAAAATTTATCAAAAGATATTCTTCGCGTATACTCTAGAAAAAAATAATTTGTTCTATTCTTTTGCCTTTTCCCATAATATTTTGAAATTTTTACGATAACTATCTGCCACAACCTTATCCCTTATCAATACACCATAAGGATTTTCAGTAAACATTACTATACCTACAGCATTCCCACAAATAATTGTTTCAGTTAATTGTTCAAACTCCTGGGAAAGAAATTTTACTTTAGATAATGGTCTTTTTTTCAACTCTTCCCCAAACTCTCGTATACTTTCATCAAAAACTTGTCTGGCAGGAATCTTTTTTAAAATTCTTTTTGAATGAAGCAGTTTCCACCATTCTTCACCCATAACGCTATATGTTACTTGCTTTCCCCCTCCAAAAGTAAGATATTCCTTTCCATCAGAATTCAATAAATCATTATATATCTGCCAAATTCCTTTTTTTCCTTTGTAAATTGTTGCTTCTGTTCTTATATCAACTGCCTCGCGCTTCTTTTTTAATTCTGGAAGTATTAATTCAAACCTTCTTTTCTTATCTTCTATAAAATCATAAAAAAAATCTGGAGAAACTGCCTGATAAATTTTTCTCTTCCCTTCTATAATATAAGTTATCAATCCTTTTTCTATTAAGCTATTAAGCGCCCTATGAGTAACTGAGTTTTGAAGTCTGCATCTCTGAAGTATTGCTCCGGCACTCGAAGTGCCTAATTCTAGAAGCGAAATATACACATTTATCTCTGCTTTTGAAAGCCCCAAATCCTCCAAAATACTACTTTCCATATATAGTCCTTTTTGGGAGGATAAATATATAAATAGCTCTATTACGTTAACATATTATGACAATTAAAATAACAAAAAAACCAAGACAAAAAGGAACCCTCGTGTATACTTTCGAAACTCCTGCTAGAAAACGAGGAAGAATTTTATTTATAAATCTAATTCCAGAATATGATTGCATAAACAATTGCCGGTTCTGTAGTAGAAAAGATGCTATTGAGGAAAAACCAAATATCTATGAAAAAAAAGCAGGCGCAAATCTATATCTCCAAAAAACACCAACACCTGACGAAATTTTAACCGAACTTCAAAAACAAATAAAAAAACCTTTTTTGGGTCTTTTTGGAGGAACAAAAGAGATTGCAATCGTCGGTTTAGGAGAACCACTAATGAATCTCGATCTGGTTATTGAAGTAATACACGCAATAAGAACAATGGGTTTCAAAAAAACCATTAGATTAGATACAAATGGTCTTGCAAATGCATTATATCCTCCATTTGTTTTTGGATGTTTCGAACTAATCTCAAGAAAACCAGCATTAGAGTTAGCTGATGCAGGGTTAGATGAAATACGGATTTCCCTAAATGCCACTTCCTTGGAAGAATATTTACGACTTTGCAGAACTCCTGATTGGGTTGGAAAAACAACTCTGCACGGCGGACTTCTAACTCCTCTAAAAAAAGATATTTTTTCTCATCTATGTGACTTTGTCCGTGATTGCGTTCATTCTAAAATAAAAACATTTGTAAGTTTCGTAATTGGATTTGAGGATGGAGAAGTAAAAACAAAAACTCCAGAAGAATATCAGAGATTTTCAAAAGAAACATTCAATCTTGACACAGACCGCGTAATTCTTAGACAATATATTCCTCCTCTTAGCTAACCCTTTTAGGTAGCTATTTATTTTTTTCTAATTAATCACTACTTATGGGTTGCTGATATTCTATTACTTAAAATAACTGATTCGTGCAACCTAAAAAGTGATGATATGAAAGTAGCAATAAGTGGTTTTGGGAGAATAGGAAAAACATTCTTAAAAGCAGCAATAGAATTAGGTGCTCTTGGAAAAGACTTTGACGTAGTTGCAATAAATACAAGAAGTTCTGTGGAATCACATGCTCATTTATTCAAGTATGATTCTGCTTTTGGGAAATTTAAAGGAAATGTAAAAGTAAAAGATGGAAATCTAGTAATCAATGACTATGAAATAAAATGGATTAACGAGACAGACCCACTTAAACTTCCTTGGAAAGAATTAGGAATAGATCTAGTACTCGAAAGTTCAGGTAAATTTAGAGGAAGGGAGGATGGAGAAAAACACCTAAAAGCAGGCGCAAAAAGAGTTCTTATTTCCGCACCAGGAAAAGAATGTGATGGAACATTTGTCCCGGGAGTAAATGATCATCTATTTAATAATGAAATGAAAATAATTTCTCTTGCTTCTTGTACTACCAATGGACTAGCTCCTGTTCTTAAAGTTCTTAATAAAGAAATTGGAATAGATAAAGGATTTTTAGTTACAATCCACGCATACACTAATGATCAAAGAGTTTTAGACGGAAGTCATGATGATTTAAGAAGAGCAAGAGCAGCAGCAGTAAACATAATACCAACATCAACTGGAGCAGCAAAAGCAATTGGTTTAGTTATACCTGAGTTAGATGGAAAAATGGATGGTTATGCCTTAAGAGTTCCAGTTCCAGATGGTTCCATAAATAATATTGTTTTACTAATGCAGAAAGAAACCACAAAAGATGAAGTAAATTCTCTTTTGAAAAACGCTTCTTTAAATGAGTTAAAAGGAATATTAAAATATAGCGAAGAACCAATAGTTTCCTCAGATATTATAGGGGATACACATTCCTCAATAGTAGATAGTGAGCTTACAAAAGTGAAAGGAAATCTCGTAAGTATATCAGCATGGTATGATAATGAATTCGGATACTCTTCTCGGCTTGTAGATTTCATAAAAAAGCTTTCAAAGTCCACTTCCTAGGTCACCATAATCGATTTTTATTTCTTTCCTTCTTTATTATTTTATGAAAATAAAGGGTGTTTTCTAAATGGTTTTGAAAAATGAAATTTTTCAATTATCCAAATCCCAAGAGGTGGCGATTTAAATGGCGTATATAGAATCTCTTCTAACCTCAATTTCCCTTTCCTTAATGAATATCGGTCCAACACTTTCACTAATATTAATACTACTTGCAGGAATAATGTATGCATTAGCTCAGGCACAACCTCCAGAACAAAGAGGGAAATGGGTTACTTGGGCAACTAATCTTTTAATAGGTGGAATCGTGCTTGCAGTGATTGTAGGAGGAGCAACAGTTATAAGGGATATTTCTTCACAAGCGCTTACTTAACTTATTTCAAATTCTTTTTCCCACATATTTTTAGCAAGTTTTCCTTTATACATAAATTTATCCACATCGACTTTTTCCTTATTTTTTCTATGGTTTCCTAAAAATGAGTTTATTTTTTCCACTAATATTTCTTTTAATTCACCAGTTAGCATTTTACCTTTTTTATAATCCTCACTTATAGAAGATATTTTATTATCATTTTCTTCGAAAATTATTTTTAACCACTGAAATGAAACATCCACTTCTGGTCTTCCCCCTCTTCTCCGATGTTCTTCAACAGTTTCTCTCCCACCTGAAAAAGCATATTTCATTACTTTCTGTTTTACTGTTTTTTCATCATCATTCAACCAAACCGCGCTTTCTTCTGAAGATGCACTCATCTTTCCTTGAGGGCTGGTCAAAGGCGGAAGGAATCTAGAATGTATTGCAGCTGCTTTTTGATAACCTATAGTTTCTGCTATGTCTCTTTGCACTCTCCAATAAGGGTCCTGATCTATTGCAGAGGGTATCAAACACCTCTTCTTTTCAAAAAATGTCGGGACCATCTGTATTGCCGGGAAGGAAATCATACCAACATTACTCTCATTAACAAAACCAAAAACAGATTTTACTGTAGAATAGGTTATTCTTCTTGAAATTTCAAGAAACATTGGATATATTTTTTTTATATATTCACTATTCCTAAATACAAATGTCTTATCCGGATCAAACCCTAAAGCACATATATCCAAAATATTACTCTTACTATCTTTTTCAATTTTCTCCCAGCTTCTTTCACGCTTTAAAAGGAATTTTTCATCGTCAGTTATTTGTATATATAAATTTACTCCAAATTTTTCCTGAAGCCATTTTGTAAATAATAATGGAACAATATGCCCTATATGCATAGGTCCAGAAGGACCTCTACCAGTATATAAAAAAAATCCTTTCTTTTCTTCGTAGTCTCTTAAAACCAAATTCAAATCCCGATGTGAAAAGAAAAAATTTCTTCTTAGAAGAACATGGGATCCACCTGCAAGTTCTTCAATCTTATCTTTAATAGTTGGATTTATCTCCTTTGTTCCAAATTCAGTAATTAATCTTTTATAATCTATTTCACCTTTTACTTCCCAAGGAGTAACTGTTTGAACCATATTATCAAAACTCATAATACAAATTTAAACATTTGTTTCTTTTCCTAATAGAGACACAGATTTAAAAATTTATATATGAACAATATAATTAGTACTTTACAGTCAGTTAGGTGTAGGACTATGAATTCAAAAAAACTTAAAAAATCTGAGTTTTCCAATTCCCTTAGTTCCACTACTCCTAAAAATAAACCAACTCAACAATCACCCTCTATAGAGAACCCAGAAATACCTATAAAAAGTATAAAAGAATTAGCCGATAGGGTAGTTGTTTCAAATTCCTGGCAAAACACAGAAAGTGATGCTCAGTACATTTCAAGAATAGTTTATATGAAAGAACACGATTTAGGTAATCTAAATGTTTTGCGATGCAATAAAGCTGAGAATACCTTAAGAATAAAATATCAAGGAATTGATTACTTACTAAGAAAGGTTACTCTTGATGTTGCAAAAGCAGTTCTAAATATTTATACTAAAATACGTAATTCTGTAGAAAAAATAGCAGGATATTTAATGACTGTCTCAGGTATGGTTTATCTAATAACTAAAGTAGAGAATACATTATTTTCATTTAATAGTGAAGATTCTAACCAAAACTACAAAGATCCGCGCTCATTTGAACCAGAGGAACGATTATCTGTCTTTGAAAAAGCATTAGATCAATTTATTGAACTAAACAAATCAAATCTTCTATTGCTTGACTTTTCCATAAAAAACATAATGTTATCCGGAAATTCAGTTTTGATAGGCGATTTAAGAAAATTAAGAATGTCTCTAGATCCAAAAGCATTCATTAGTTCAATAAAATCATTTATACTTCATCTCTTATCCATGAAACTCATAACCAAACAGGAAGCACTTTATCTTCTAGCTTATTATATGGGTGGAAACACACAACTATGCCTTTCATGGTTTAAGTCAAAACACTCTTTTGATGCAAAGGAAGAAGTTGATGTTTTGGATGCTCTAGAGCAAGAAATTATAGCACCTCAATTTGCGTAGGTTCATATTTTTCTTTATTCCTACTAAGTCTATAACTTCTTGAAAAATTAGCTCCGAGTAATGCTTCTTCATGTGTTATAACTATTGCTTGTGAAATTATCTCCGGAACCTTAGTTTGTAATGTTTCAGACATTAACTCTATAGCTTCTCTATCTAAATTATGTGTTGGTTCATCTAATATTAACCAACTCAAACCTGGAGTCAATACTGTCGCCAATGCTACTCTTAAAGTTAGTGATGCACAAGCTCTTTCGCCACCACTAACAATACTCTCCATAGTTTTCCAATCATTTTTATAGACTTCAAATAAATAGTCATTTTCATTAACTCTTATTCTTAATTTTTTATAATCCCCATAAGGATAAAACATAAGCCAAATTTCATTCATTGCATTATTTATCGATTCTATTAATTGATCTCTTAATGAAATCTGTACGTCTTCCAATATTTTCTTAAATAAAAGAAGATTTTCTTCTTTTTCCATCTGATTCATTATTTTTGTTTTTATTTCTGTTTTTTGTTTTATCTCTCTATCTACATTTTGTAGTATTCTTGTAAGGTATTCCTCTTCCTTTTCAAACAATTTCATTTCTCCATAATTTTTCTCAATACTTATTGTTATACTTTGAATTTCTTTCTCAATATTCTTCATCTTTCCTTCATCAAATTCCAATTTTTTTATTTTTTCTAAAATTTCATCAAAGTTTTTCTTGTTTTCCAATATTTTCTTATTTATTGAAACAATTTCTTCAATTTCTAGAATAATATACTTTAATTTATTTCTCAATTCGCTTTTTTCTTCCCTATCCATACTTAGTTTTCTCTTTCTCTCATCATATTCTTCTATTTCTTTTTCCAAACTACCAAAATCTTTTGGAATGTTTTCATACTCCAGAAGTTCTTTTTCCATTTGTGATTTTCTAATTTCAATCTTTTCAATTGAAGAAATTTCCCTTATTTTTGATTCTAATTCTTTTTTTATTTCTTCGATTTTTTTCTTAACATTCCTCATTTCTTCTTCAATTTTTTCTAATTTACTCTTTTTTTCATTAATTATTCTTTCCTTTTTTTGCTCATCTAATACAGAACTACAAACAGGGCATTCATTTATTCTATTTCCAAGTTTTTGTAAGGCATCGTTTATTTCATTTTTCTCTCTTTCAGAACCCAATAAAAAACCCATTAAGTTTGCTAATTCTTCTTCTAAACGCTTTTTATCCACCTTTACTTTATCCAGGTCTTCTTTCCTCAATTTTTTAATTTCAGATTCCAAATATTCTTTTCTTCTCTTTTTTTCATTGTAAACTATAAGTTCTCTGTTTTTTACATTTTTTATTTCATCCAGTTTCAAAATATTTTCATTGATTTTTTTTATCTCTTCTTCTAATCCATTTATCTCATGTTTTTTAATCTGCACATCTTCTTCATCAATAATTTTTCCAATCACTCTTTTTTGGTACTCTTCTAAACGTATTTTTATCTCTTTTTTACTCTCATTTAATTCCTTATCCATCTTTTCAATTTTTTTATATCCAACAAATTCATTATTCTTTTTTTCAAATTCATTCTTAGTTTCTTTTATTTTTGTTTTAATCTCTTCCAATTGTTTTCTAATATCTATTATTTTTTCATTAGAAATATTCCTCTCTTTTTTCAAGCTTTCAAGTTTTGTTTCATCAAAAACAGATTCAAAACTTTTCCTCTTGTTTCTTATCCTATTTATTATTGTTGTAAGATTAGAAACAGCCCTATCAAATTTATCCAAATCAAGTAAGGAATCAAATTCTTCTTTCCTTTTTTTCGGATTAACTGATAAAAAATAATCTATATTATTTTGTTCAGAATATATCGCCCTTGTAAATAAACCATAATCTATTTTCAATAACCCTTCAACATATTGTGTTACTGATTTATTACCTTTTTCAACTAGTTTTAAATTTTTATATAATAAAGCATCACTAACATGTCTTTTCTCATTTTTAGAAACTTTTCTAATTATTTTATAACTTTCATTTTCCCATTCAATTTCGAGTTCTATTATTAATTCCTGAGAATCATATCTGAATAAATCAGATATAACCACCCTTCTTGATTCTAATTGTGGGAATGTTCCAAAAAGTCCAAAACTTATTCCATCCATTATAGAACTTTTCCCGCTTCCCATTATTCCTACTATCAAATTAGTGCCTTTCCCGAATTTTATAATTGTATCTTCATGAGATTTCCAGTTAATGAGTCGTATTTCCTTTATCACAATCTTACTATGTTTCTAAATAGTTATAATCCTTTCATGTGAAATTTAGAACAACAAACATTAAGAAAAGAAAACCATCAATGTTCCCAACACAACACCAAAAACATACCATTCAATTTTTCCTTTATTATCTTTGGGAATAATGTGCCTTGTTGCAAAATATATTATCAACCCGGCTACAAAACCTAAAATATAATAAAATACTTCTAAAATTTCAATAAAAAGTGATGAAGCAAGCACTCCTAAAATGGGAAATAATGAAATAAGGACAATATATCTTTTCTTAACTCTAAATTTTTTATATAATAATGTAGTTGATAACGTAAGAGAACACATATGGAGTATTAATGGAAGAGCAATAATCAATGGAAAAATCTGTGAATTAGTAGTTAAAAATACAGATAATACTACCCCCATAAAAAACATATCTATTGAAAAACCCACGAAATGCAGTTCTCCCAACTCTTTAATTCTTTCTTTTTTCTCTCCTGAATGTACATAAATATATTTGTTAAGTATATGAAAAATAGAAAATCCCAACAAAACAAAGAAATATACACTAGTATATCCCTCTGATATTCCCTGAGTCATTTTTCCAAGAAGCTCAAGAAATACAAAAGACAATAACAAACCTGAAGCAAAACTCTTTATCTCTTCATTATGTTTTTGTATTTTTTCTACTATTTTCTCCCCAAAAAAATGTATTAAAGATAAAACAACTGCAAAAACATATGCTATTTCCATAGTTTTGTATTATTCTTTTAATTTATTAATTCTTTTCTTATCATGTGAAATTCGTATAGCGAATTTCAATCCATTGAACGGTGTGCCGTTCAATTGGAGTTTGAAACCCAATCATTTATGGCTGGGTGCTCTTCGTGCAAATCATTTGAAAAATGCGATGAGAGGAGATCAGATCTTTATTGAGTCTGAAACCTCCTCTATAAGGTGGGATGCTCGTGCAAATCATTGTTGTTATTAAAATAAAAAAGCATACATATTTAATTATTATTTTACACTATATATCTGTGATTGTATGGTTGTTGCAAAAGTAGTAAGAAACGAACCTCTAGTTTTGGCAAAAAGAAGTAAAGTTAATGACTTTTTCCGAAGACATTTTGTTTTGAAAGGACTACTTAGGCGTATGGAATTTGAAAGAATTGGGGCACTTGTCGAGGAAAGACCTTCTGATGCAAGAAATATTGTGAAACTTGCCGGTAGTACTGATTATAAAGTAAGTGTTCATGCAGTAACCTCATTGAGATCTATGTTGTTTAATGGAAATGGAACGGTATCAAATCAAGTATTACTCGCGCTCAATGAAGGTCTTTGGAACAAAAGAGTTTCAGGTTTGTGTGCTGAGTTGTTGGTAGGAAAACTAGGAGCTGGTGAAAAGGACGTAGTTCTAATTATAGCAACAGCATTGCTAGTTGCTCCTGAGAAAGCCCAAAAAGAATTGCTTCGTGAATTAAGAGTAGAAGCAAAAAGAGCTAGGCATGATCCTAATTTGAAAAGTGCATTAGATCAGCTCTGTTCTCATTCAAATCCCGAGGTTGTATCTATGGCAAAGCGTATTCTTGAATTAGCAGATCAATGATCTCATTACTTTCAATTTAAATTACTTCTTTTTTATATTTTATTTTACAATGATGATATACAACCCTTGGTCTGATGACCAAGATTTGCCATCGTTGCCGATGGCAACGGTGATCAGTTTGAACAGCATTGAAACAAAATTGTTTCGATATTTGAAATCATAAGATTTCAAAGCAGAACGCGTTCAAATCTCACCGTGTAAGGTTTAAAATTGTTTTACTATTGTTTTATCTCACTGTGATGATATACACGGTGATCTCTGAATGAACTCCCTAAGCTTCGGCCACGGAGGAAGTAGTGAAGATTGACGTGCGGTCTGAGTAGATTTCATTAGCCTGATGCACAGCGTTTTTCGCTAGTGGAACAGACACAGGTCATTTCCGCGTAAATTTCCCTAGGAAATAATTTTGACAGCGATTTCCGCGTCTTTCAAACGAGTTAGGGATTTGACGGAATTTCGAGAGTTTCAACTCGTCAATAAACAAACTAGCCTGTTGGTCAGGCATACGAATTCATGTCAGTCCGTCCGCTTGCTGCGTATTCGTCAGCCTGAGCAGCGATAAAAACGCTAGGACACAGTGCATTTCCTAAGGAAACGAGGTGTCTAGGCTCTTCGGCATATCTTGCGATAGCCACAGTCTTTGCATCGTTTCACGTATGGAGTAGGTTCTGGGATTGCTTCGGTTTGGACTATTTTGTTTATTTCCGCGATAGTTTGCCTTACCTTTTCTAGGTCGTAGTCGGTGATAGGTATTTTTACCAAGTCATCGGTTTGCTCGAATTTTATGAATGCAAAAGGAACCGAATAACTCATGTTTTCTTTTACCAGGAGACTTTCGGCGAGTATTTGGATCATGAATGTCCGGTATAATCTTTCAGGCTTCTTCGCGTCCTTGTACTCTATTGGAAACGCTTCATTCTTGGCCTTATCCAGTATCAAACAATCCAATACGGTTCTGAAGTTCAGTTCTTTGGATTCCAACGCCAAAGCATAGAGTTTGGGTAGACGCTCAAACTCCCGAACGATCTTGGTTCTCTTGCTTTTCTGGGTAAAAACATTATGCAGTTCCCGGCCTTTGAGTTCTTTTATGGTCGTTGCTTGTGGTATCCGCAAAACATTTTCAAAGTAAATCAGCCTCTCGCAATAGCTGAAGTTCATGAGGTCTTTTATCGTTAATTTGCCTTCGTTGTCCATTCAATCAACTATAAGGAAATCTTTCGATCTGACTCTTTCTTCGTCAAATTTTCCCATGATTATCTTGTCTGAAAAACAGTTCGAACAGGCGGGAATGAGAAAAACACAATCGTTTTTGTCCAATACTTCTCTGCATTTTATGGCCAGCATTTCAGCAGTGTTTTTTGTCATCCTGCCGATAAACGAACTCTTCTGGATTCTGACGAGGCCGAAGTTTTTACACTCCTCCGAGACTTTTGTTCGTTTGGCATTTTCGCTTATGTCGTAAATAACCCAGTAAATCATATTCACCACTTGTAAACAAACGGTTCGAAATTCTTGTTTTTGCCCAATAGATAGTTGGAAACTGCCCGGGCCTGACTGAGCATTACATCCTGGAAGGTTGTTTTCTTTCCGCCGTAATTGATTTTTGTATAAAGTCTTTCCATTACTGCTGAAATTACCTTTTCTCGTCCGCTTTTTTCAAGCCGTTTTTGTTTTGTTTCAAAGTGTACCTCAAAAAGCTTGTCTGTAACCTGCTTTTGTGTAAACAATGTTACTATCGCCCTATCCACGATTATCGGTCTGAAGCCTTCAATCAAATCCAAAACCATTGATGGCTTGTTGTATCTGTCAGTATGCAGAAAACCGAAATAAGGATCAAGACCAGCCAGAATGCACGCCTTTTCCGTTTCGCTGTAAAGAATCCCGTAGCCGTAATTAAGCAGAATGTTAACTTCGTCGTTTGCTTCCGGATCTCTTTTTTCAAAAGGTAGGAGTGCCTTTAAACAATCAAAATAACCGCTTGCTGCCAAACCTTCCAATCCGAATATTTCATCTCGAATATCATCGAGCAAGCCATCGAGTTTATCGATATTTTTAGCCAAGGCCATATTTTGATCAGCAACTTCGGAAAAATTAAGTGTTCTGCTCTTGCTAAGCGCCTTCAGAAAATAAGCCTGGTTCAGTATCTTGCCTTTAACCAGATTCTTGGCAATCTCGGCGCCTACTTGAGAATAATAGGCCTCGGTTTGCTTCTTTCTAGTTAGCGTTGTTCCTCCAAGTTTGCACGGGAAAACACGCCCTAATGGTTTGCCATAACCAGTAAGAAAAACAATATCTATCTCGTTTTTCAAAGCTAGCTTTATTGCTCCAACCGAGATACTTGAGGCAGCTGCAATCAGGATCTGATCAACGTCCCTGATTGCTATTTCCTGCTTTTTATCCCCAGTTTTGATGATAAAGCGCTCGCCTTTCTTGCCCAAGAAGGATGTAAATTCGTTTAGGATAATCTGCATACGAGTATAGAGAACATAAAAAGTAAAAAGGAGTACG
>JAQTSF010000016.1 GCA_028711485.1 Candidatus Iainarchaeum sp. | reverse complement strand
CCTGACTTAATTTGGAATAATAGGCTCTGCTTGCCACATAATATTTTCCATCAAAACCCTTGACCCCGAAGGCTTGCCCTATCGACATTTTTTCTTTTATTTCTTCTGAAAAGTTATGAGCATCCCTTGAATCAGAAACAATAACAAAACCTTCTCTCTGCAAAACAGGTAAAAAAGAACTTGCCGGTTTATTATTAGTTTTATTATTATATTTATTATCTTTCCATAATGAAAAAAGTTTATCACTTATATTATATACTCCTTCTTTGCTGTATTTTGGACTCTTGTTGAAAAGCCATACTTGTTTTTTTGATATTAGATCATCTAAAATTTGTTTTTCTTTTGCATTTAATATTTTAAGAACGCTGGATGGAGTTCTTTCCGAAAATTGAAGCGACATTAATTTAGAAATTACATCGAATTCTTCCTCTTGTGTTGACTGTGTTGACTGTGTTGACCTAGATTTTAATTCCGATGATTTTTTCCGTTCAGGAAGATTTTCAACTGAGAGAAGGTAAAATCCATTTTTTAATTCGAAGAGTTCCAAACTATCTAATATTACAAGTTCTTTTGGGATTTCTATGTAGAATTTGTCATTTTTTTTAAGTATTGGAACTCGCATAGGTATATGTGGGCAAGAAGTAATATAAATTTTGGGTATATGGCACTTTTTTAAATAAATTGTTATTGAATATTTTTGTGATAAAATGACAATTTCTCCTTTTGAAGAAAGGTATAGAACAAAGATGAATAATATATTTGAAGATAAAAATAAATACGCAAAATGGATGGATGTTGAAATAGCTCTTGCAAAAGCTCATTTTGAACTTGGGAATATTGAAAAAAAGGACTATGAGAACATAAAAAAAGCAAAGGAAAAAGTGAAAATAGAAAGAATAATTGAAATAGAAAATGATATTCATCATGATTTAATGGCAATGGTTAAGGCGATGAGCGAGCAGGCAGGGGAAAGCGGAGGAAAAATACATCTTGGAGCAACCTCTTATGATATTGAAGATACTGCTACTGCACTTATATTTAAGGAAGCAATAGAATTAATGGAAAAGGATCTTTCTGAATTTTTAGAATTATTAAAAAAAATGGCTCTTGCGCATAAAAAAACAGTTTGCATTGGAAGAACACACGGACAACACGCGACGCCTACAACTTATGGGATGAAATTTGCATTATATTATTCTGAAACAAAAAGAAATTTGGAGAGATTAAAAGAAGTTAAAAAAAGAATACTCGTAGGAAAAATGAGCGGAGCTGTTGGAACAAAAGCAACCTTTGGAGAGCATGCGGAACAGATTGAGAAAAAAGTTATGAAAGAATTAGGTTTGGAGGCAGCACAAGTTACTACGCAGGTAATTCAAAGAGATAGACATGCAGAAGTTCTTTCAATAATTTCCTTAACTGCATGCACACTTGAAAAAATTGCAAAAGAAATAAGAAATCTACAAAGAACAGAGATATTAGAAGTAGGAGAACCTTTTGGAAAAAAACAGGTTGGAAGTAGCACGATGCCGCATAAGAGGAACCCTCATAAAAGCGAAAGGGTTTGTTCTCTTGCAAGAGTAGTTAGAGCAAATTTAAGTGTTGCATTTGAAAATATCGCATTGGAGCATGAACGAGATTTAACTAATTCTGCAAATGAGAGAATTATATTTTCACAAATATTCATTGCAACAAATTATATGCTAAAACAAATGCATATGATTCTGGAAACACTGGAATTTTATCCGGAAAATATGAAAAAGAATCTGGAAAAAACACTGGGACTTATAATGGCTGAGAGAGTAATGATTGCTTTAAGTAAAAAAGGTGTGGGAAGGCAGGAAGCACATGAAATAGTTAGAGAAATTGCTCAGAAAGCATTTAAAGAAGGAAAGCATTTGAAAGAGGAAGTTAAAAAATTAGGAAAATTCACTAGTAAAGAACTAGAGGAATTGTTTGACTATTCTAGTTATATTGGGGATGCTGAAAGAATAGTTGAAAATGCTGTAAAAAAATAAACTAATTTTTCCTGGTGCAAGTACATTGATCTTGCGCTGGTTTATATTTTTGGAAAATACATCTATCTGGTTTTAAGGAACATTGTTTCCCTGAACGATCTGCCTTTGCACATCCGTAAGGCCCTTTTTGAAAAAGATTTTGTGGTCTGTTTTTTCCATTTCCCGGTCTATTGAATGCTAATTTTTGTTTAGACATAATTACACCTGAATTTATAGAAATATAGAAATGTGTCAAAAAGTTTATAAATATATATTAAATTTAGCAAAAAATATCCTATAACGAATAGATAAAGATATTTAAATACTTCTATATTAATTTAATCCCACTCACTTTTTATAAAGTGGCGACCCTCTTAAAAGGGAGGGCTACGCAATAGCAAGAGGGCTTGCTTTTTTGCTGGATGTGAATTACTTAAAGTTCACAAGGTGATTTAATGACTGATATCAGAAAACCCAGAAAAGGGTCTATGGCTTACAGGCCTAGGAAACGTGCGAGAAGCCAAATGCCAAGAGTTTCATGGCCATGCTCAAATGAAAAAAGGCTTTTAGGATTTGCAGGATATAAAGCGGGAATGGTGCAAGTAGCATATGTAGATGATTCTAGTTCCCCTACAAAAGGAAAAGAAGTAGTAACTGCAGCAACGGTTATTGAAGTTCCTCCTTTGCATATTTACGGGATACGGGGATATAAAAACAGAAAAATAATAGGAGATGTGCTTACCACTGATGAAAAATTATTAAAAATGATTAATGTAAGAAAAAAGAAAAACGCTTCTGAAATTAAATTTGAGGAATGTGAGGAAATATCTGTTCTTGCTTTTATTAACCCTTCAAAAACAGGGATAGGAAAAAGACATGTTGAAAAAATGGAAATACGAATAGGCGGAACTTCTTCTTCTGAAAAAATCGAATATGCAAAAGGACTGCTTGGTAAAGAATTGAAAGCAGGAGAAATATTCAAGAATGGGGAATATGTTGATGTCCTTGCAATTACAAAAGGAAAAGGATGGCAGGGAACAGCAAAAAGATTTGGAACCTCCTTGCAGAGAAGAAAAGCAACTGGAAAAAGAAGACATGTTGGATGTCTTGGTGCATTTCATCCGGGGTTTGTAATGTATACTACCCCACAAGCAGGACAAACAGGTTATCATAGAAGAACGGAATTGAATAAGAGAATTTTCAAAATAGGAGATAATGTGGATGAGGTAAATCCAAAAAGTGGATTTCCGCATTATGGATTTGTGAAAAACAGCTATATGCTACTTAAAGGGTCTATTCCTGGTCCAGTAAAAAGAGTTATTAGGATGAGGATAGCTTCAAGGGAAACAGGAGGCAAGGAGCCTGTATTAAAAGAAATTATCAGCAGGTGAATATTATGAAGGTACCAGTATACTCTTTGGATGGAAAAGAATTGAAAGAAGTTTCTTTGCCACAACAATTTGACGAGGAATATAGAGAAGATTTGATTAGAAGAGCTGTTTTAAGCGAAGAAAGCAAGGAACGACAACCTAAAGGAACTTATGTTTTTGCAGGTTTGGAAACAAGTGCAGATTATAGAGGAGTAAAAGATACCTATGGTTCTTTGAAAAACAGAGGACAGGCAATGCTTCCAAGAGAAATTAGACCAAAGGGAAATTGGGGAAGAGTAAGAAGAATTCCTTCCTCGGTTAAAGGAAGAAGAGCGCACCCTCCAAAAGTTGGTAAAAAGATCTTTGAAAAAATAAACAAAAAAGAATATCAAAAAGCTTTGAGAAGCGCTCTTTCAGCATCTGCAAATTTAGAAATTGTAAGCAAACGGGCAGATATCAAAAAAAGAAAACTCCCTATTATTATAGAGAATGATTTTGAAAAAATAAAAAAGAGCAAGGAAGTTCTTTCCGTGCTCCAAAAACTTGAAATTGGAAAACTTGTTGAAGAAGCAAAAGAAAAAACAAGGGTTAAAACAGGGGTAAGAAAAAGAATGAAACAAAGAACAAAAACCCCCCGTTATCTTCTTATAGTAACAAGCGAAAACGCAAAATCCGGAAGAAATCTTTCTGGAATTGATATGGTAAAAGTTTCTGAATTAAAAGTAAAACATTTATCTCCCGGAGCATTTGCAAGCAGAGTGGTAATGTTTACTGAAAATGCACTCAAAGAAATAGGTGAGCGATTATGATTATAATAAAACCTCTGGAAACAGAAAAATGGATAGGAAAAATAGAATTTGAGAATACTATTGCATTTCAAGTGGATACCCGGGCAACAAAAAAAGAGATTTCAGATGAGATAAATAGAAAATTCAGTGCAAAAGCAAAGAGCATTAGGACACATATAAAAGGAAATAAAAAAATTGCAATAGTAAGTTTCGGAAAAGAAGTAAAAGCTGAGGATATAGCAACAAAAATGAAAATGATATAGGTGGATTAGATGGGAAAAAGATTAAGACATCAAAGAAGAGGAAGTGGTTCTCCAAAATATAGATCAAAAAGAACAAGATACAAAGTCGAACTTAAATATAGAGGTTATGACGATGTTGAAAAAGCAGGAATGCTTAAAGGAGAAGTTGTTGATTTTCTTGATGATCCTGGAAAAGAAGCAATATTAATGAAAGTCAGATATGATAATAATGAAACAAATTATTTGATTGCTCCTGAAGGAATTGCAATAGGAGATTCTGTAGAAACAGGAGTACAGGCAAAAGTAACAAATGGTGGCGTGCTTCCAATTTATAGAATACCAGATGGTTCACCAATATTCAATATAGAAAGAAGGCCGGGAGATGGGGGAAAGATGGTAAGAGCACCCGGAACATATGCTACATTAGTATCGAAAGAAGAAAAAACAGCTTATATTAAAATGCCGAGCAGGCAAACATTAAAATTATCAAACGAATGCAGAGCACAAGTAGGAGTTATCGCAGGCGGAGGAAAAATAGAAAAACCGCTTGTAAAAGCAGGAAAAGCATACTACAAACATAGAGCAAAAAGTAAAATATGGCCTTACACACGAGGAGTTGCAATGTCTCCTTATGATCATCCTTTCGGAGGAAAGCAACATCATGAAGGAAGACCTACAACAGTAAAGAGAGGAGATCCTCCAGGAAGAAAAGTTGGTCATATTGCAGCAAGATCAACAGGAAGAAAGAAAGGAAAAAAGGTTAATGTTGAAGGAGAAGAAAGGTGAGTAGATGAGAAAAGAGATGTATAAAGGTTATGATGAAGAACAATTATCAAAGATAACTAATGAAGAGTTTATGAAATTGGTTACTTCTAGAGAAAGAAGAACCTTGAACAATTTGAAAAGAAATCCGGAACTCAAAAAATTAATGAATAAAATAAAAAAAGTAATAAAAGAAGGAAAAAAGGATAAAATGATAAAAACTCATTTAAGAGAAGCAGTTATAGTTCCGGAATGGATGGGATTGACTTTCGGAGTATATAATGGAAAAGAGTTCAGAAAAGTTGTAATAACAATGAAACATGTCGGAAAAAGACTTGGGGATTTTGCCCATACTACAGGTCCTGTGAAACATTCTGGTCCAGGTGTTGGTGCAACAAGAGGAAGTAAATTCGTCCCGCTTAAGTAGTGATTCATATGAAAAGTTATTCGTATACAATTAAGGAAAATCCTGAAAGTTATGCTTTTGCAAGAGTGGAAGGAGTGGATGCATCTTTCAAGGATCTTTCAGAGGTTTGTGGAAGATTGAACAATCTTGCTGTAGAAAGAGCACTCGAGCTTTTGGATAAATTCAGTACAGGAGAATTTCCTGTTCTTTATAAGTCCCATAATAAAAAATTAGGGCATAGACGAGAATTGGGTGGAGCAAAAGGGAGATATCCTATAAAGGCTGCAAAAATAGTGATGAAGCTGCTTAAAAGTGTAATCGCAAATGCAAACACAAGAGGATTAATAGAGCCATACTTAATTGTTCATTTATCTGCTAATAAAAAAATGAATTATCCTAGAATGAGCCCAAAAGGAATGAGAAAAAAATCAGATTATGAAACTGCGAGAGTGGAAATAGTTATTAGAGAAAAGGATATTGTAAAAAAAGAAAAGAAAAAAGATGTTCCTAAACAAGAAGTTAAAACTGAAAAAACTGAGGAGAAAAAACCAGAAATTGAAAAAGAAATCAAAAAAGTAAAAGGTGAAAATTAATGATCGAGAAAAAATTTATAGATAGTGAAATAGAAAAATATAAGATAATGAAATTTCTTGAGAAAAGTCTTGGTCAGGCATGGATAGCAAATATTGATATACAAAGAACTCCTCTGGCAACAAGAATCACTTTAGAGACGCTAAGCCCTGGAAAAATAATAGGAAGAAAAGGAAAATCAATAAACAGATTAACTGAAACACTCAAAAAAGAGTTTAATGTTGAAAATCCACAGATAAATGTTGCAGAAGTTACACAACCCTACTTAGAACCAAGAATAGTTGCAAAAAAAGCCTGCAAATATATTGAGATGGGCAAAAAAGTAAGAGCAGTTATGCACTATCTGCTCAAAGAAATTATGGATGCAGGTGCATTGGGAGCAGAAATAGTTGCTTCAGGAAAAATTGGGGCAAAAGGAGCAAGAGCAAAAACATTGAGAGTGTGTGCAGGTTATATTCCTAAAGCAGGAGAACCGCTTCATCTTCTAAAAAGAGCGCATATAAGTGCAAACACAAAATCAGGAATAATAGGAGTACTTGTAAGAATAGCACCTCCAGGAACAAAATTCCCTGATAAAGACACTGCAGAGAAAATAGATCTTCCTAAAGTTGTTGAAAATGCAAAGGAGATAGAACGAAGAGGTGGAGAAATATGAAAGGAACAAGTGCAAAGGACTTTAGAAAATTAAGCAGCAAAGAACTTGATAAGAAATTAGAAGAAATGGAAAATGCAATGCTCACTGAAAAAAAATCAACAAAACTAAGGCCGATAAAAAGGGCCATTGCAAGAATAAGAACAATACAACATCAAATAAAAAATGCTGAAAGTAAAAAAGAGGTGAAATGAGTTGGCAGAAATTTGTAAAAAATGTGGATTGTTAAAGGATCTTTGCGTATGCGAAATCCTGGATAAAGAAGAAACTAAGAGAATAAGAGTTTATGTTGAAAGAATGAAGTTCAAAAAATTCGTAACTGTGATTGAAGGACTTGATAAGCAGAGAATAAAAGAAGCATTGAGCGATATGAAAAAACTCCTTGCATGCGGTGGAACTATAAAAGACGGGGCAATAGTGCTCCAAGGAAATCACAAGAGATTGATAGAACAGTCCTTGATAAAGATGGGATATCCGAAAGAAGTTATTGAAGTGCAATAAGGTGCAGATATGAGTTATGGAATAAAAGAAAAGGTTTTGATTTGCCCATTAATCGGGTTGTATGCCAAAGTAGTTAGATCAAGCTCCAAGGAAATGGAAGGTTTTGAAGGAAAAGTAATAGATGAAACCAAAAATATGTTGGTATTTGAAAGTGAAAATGATTTGAATCGAAATCGATTCAAATATTTGAAAAATCAAAATTTTTCAAATGAAATAAAGAAAATATCAAAAAAAGGAAAAATTATTGAGGTTTCGTTTGAAGGGGAAAAAATAGCTGTAAACGGCGATGAGATCATGTTCAGGCCTGAAGAAAAGGCGAAAAATATCAAAATTTGATGGTGAGAGAATGGAAAAAAATAATCCTAAAGATAATGAAAAGAAAATGAGTGTAAGAGGAATGAAAAAAACAGGAGTGGTTGTAAGCAATAAAATGAGAAAAACAGCCATAGTAGAGATGGATATAGTAAAATATTTTCCAAAATATAAAAGATGGGCAAAAGACAAATCCAGAATGGCGGTGCACATTCCCGATGGAATGGAAGTAGGAGTCGGGGATAAAGTAGAAGTTGGCGAGACAAGAAAAATAAGCAAAACAAAATCAGGAGTTATAACCGAAATAATAAAAAAAGCAGAAAAAGGTGAATGATCATGAAGGGACTAAGTGCAAGCATAATAAAAACATTAATAACCGGGACAAGACTGGTATGTGATGATAACAGTGGTGCAAAAGAACTTATGATTATAGGGGTACTGGGAGCTGGAAGCAAGAGAGGAAAGTATCCAAAAGCAGGAATAGGAGACATTGTAATTGCTTCAGTGAAAAAAGGAAAACCTGAAATGATAAAGAAAAAAGTAAAGGCACTTATAATAAGACAAAAAAAAGCATATCGAAGAGCGAATGGAATGTTTGTTTGTTTTGAAGATAATGCGGCAGTAGTAGTAAATGATGATTATCTTCCAGTAGGAACAGACATTAAAGGAGCAGTTGCGCTTGAAATAGCTGAAAGATATCCCAAAGTAGCGGCAATATCTTCTTCAAAGATGTAGGTGGAATAATGAAAGGAGTAAAAAATAGAAAAATAAATGTTATGAAAAGACATATGAAAGCTCATCTCTCAAAGGAATTACGAGAAAAAATGAAAAAGAGAAGCGGAAGAGTGAAAAAAGGAGACAAAGTAAAAGTACTTAGAGGAAAACATAAGGGGATAGAAGGTAAAATTGCAAAAGTGAATTATAAAAGTAATAAAGTTTATATTGAAGGGGTTTCAAAAAGGTCTGCGCGTGGAAGAGATATGCCTGCATCAATAGAACCTTCGAATATTATGATTATTTCCTTAATTGAAAAGAAAACTGAGAAGAAAGGTGAATAGAATGGCTAAAAGAGGACAAAAAAAACATGTTAAAAGAATTGCAATTCCAAAAGCAGTTGCAATAAGAAATAAGAAAGAGCATGTGTGGGTAACAAAATCAAAACCAGGTCCACACAATCATAAACATGCAATTCCATTATCAGTGCTTCTTAGAGATATATTACAAATGTGTAAAACAAATAGAGAAGCAAAAACGATAATAAATAACAGAGCAGTATTTATTGATGGAAAAGTAAGAACAGAAGAAAAATTCCCAGTAGGATTTATGGATGTTGTACATTTCAACGGGGAAGATAAATATTATAGGATACTTGTAGAAAAACATGGAAGGTTAATCCCTGCTGAAATAAATGCTGATGAAGGAAAAGAAAAAATAGCAAAAGTAGTGAAAAAATTCACCTACAAGAAAAATATAATAATGATTACTTTGCATGACGGAAAAACAATAAAAGCAGATAATAATGTAAAAGTGGGGGATAGTGTAGTTGTATCACTTCCAGATAATAGCATAAAGAAGATATTACGAATGGATAAAGGCGCAAGATGTTTAATAAAGGGAGGGAAACACTCTGGAACAATTGCAGTAATTGAAGAGATAATGCAGAAAGGAACAAGAGAAAAAGAAGCAAGAATGAAAACAAAGGAAGGAGAATTTACAACAGTTACAGAACATTTGTGCGTTGTTGATGATAGAATTCGAGGTGCATGATTATGGAAAATAAGAATCCGATGAGAAAAATAAAAATTGAAAAAGTAACAGTCAATATAGGTATAGGATCCTCTGGAGATAGATTAGACAATGCAAAAGAACTTCTTAAGAGAGTAACCAATGAAAAACCAATTGAGACAAAAGCAAAGGATCGAAATCCTGTTTTCAAATTAAGAAAAGGTCTCCCTATAGGAGCAAAAGTAACATTAAGAGGGAAAAAAGCAAAAGAATTTTTAGAAAAAGCATTGGTTGCAAGGAAAAAAACATTGAAAGAAAGTAATTTTGATAGAACAGGAAATGTCTCATTTGGAGTTCCTGAATACATAGATTTTCCAGGAATAAAATATGATCCTGTAATAGGAATGATGGGATTTGATGTTTGTGTATCCGTAACCAGAAGCGGAAAAAGAGTAAGATTAAAGAGAATAAAACAGGGAAAAATTGGAAAAACCCATTTGGTTAGCAAAGAGGACTGTAAAAGTTTCATTTCAGAAGAATTTGGAATCAAAATAATAGAGAGTGAATGATTATGAAAGTACCAGTAGAAAAAAAATTTAAGGGAAAAGGAAAAAGAAAATGCAAAATCTGCGGGGCATACGAAGGGCTAATAAGAAAATATGAGCTGTATGTATGCAGAAAATGCTTTAGAGAAATCGGAGAGAGTATAGGTTTTAGAAAATATTGAGGTGTAACAATGAGTATTGATCATCTTTCAGACGCATTGAACGCAATAAAAGTTCATGAAATGGTTGGAAAACAAAAATGCAAGGTAAAGGCTACAAAAATGATAAGGAGTATTCTTGAAATATTCAAAAAAGAAGGATATATCAAAGAATTCAATGAAATTGAAGAAAGAGGAAATAAATTTTACATTGTAGATCTTGATGGAAGAATAAATAATTGCGGAGTAATAAAACCAAGAATGCCTATAAAAAAGAATGACTGGGCAAAAATAGAACAAAGATTTATACCCGCAATAGGAATAGGTACAATGATTGTTTCAACTCCAAAAGGAATTATGACCAATAACGTTGCACAGGACCTTAGAATAGGAGGAAGGTTGATTGCTTATGTATACTAATAATAGTGATATGGAAATTTCAAAAGGGATAACTGTAGATATAAGAGGCTCTGAAATAAAAGTTAAAGGAAGTAAAGGAGAAGTAATTAAGAACTTCGGACCAGGGGTTATTCTTGAAAGTGACGGAAGCAAAATAAAGATATCAACAAAACAGAAAGAGATGATAAACACTGTGAAAGGAATAATAAAAAATATGTTTAAAGGCACAAGTGAAGGGTATACAAGAACAATGAAAATATTATTCTCTCACTTTCCAATAACTTTGGAAATAAAAGGACAGCAGATATTTATAAAGAATTTCTTAGGGGAAAAATCTCCAAGAAAAACAAAAATAGAGGGAAATGTAAAAGTTTCAGTAAAAGGACAGGAAGTAGTAATAACCGGGAGCAATAAAGAAGAAGTCGGACAAACGATAGCAAATATAAAAACAGCGACTAAAATAAGAAAAAGAGATGCAAGAATATTTCAAGATGGTATATATTTGATAGGTGAATGAAATGGTAAAAAAATCAAAACCAACATTTAATGTTCTGAATCATGGGAAAAAAAGAAGGGTTAAAGCTAGGTGGAGAAAACCCAGAGGAATAGACAATAAAAAAAGAATAAGAAGAAAAGAATTTGGAGCATCTCCAAAAGTAGGATATAAAAATTCTAAAACAGATAGAGGAATGCATCCGCTTGGAATAAAAGAAATAATGATATGCAATATAAAAGAGTTAATAGATAATTCAAAGAAAGTAAAAGAAAAATGGGTTGCAAGAATATCTGGAAAAGTAAGTAAAAGAAACAAACTTGCAATAAAAGAAAAAGCAAAGGAGCTTAAAATAAAAACAGCAAATTAGGGGATAACATGGGAGAAATAAAAACAATAAAAAGATTGGCTGCTGATATATTAAACGCAGGAGTAAACAGAGTAAGAATAAAGAATAATCTTAATGAGAATGAAAAAAAACAGCTTGATGAATCAATAACACGGGCAAATGTACGAGATTTGATAAAGGATAAGATTGTATTTTTAAAAGAGATGAAAGGTAAAAAGAGCAAAAAAGAAAAGAAAAACAAAAAAACAACTGGTAAGAGAAGAGGTAAAAAATACTCAATAGTAACTAAAAAAGAAAGATGGATGGAAAAAGTAAGAGCACAAAGAAAATATCTCAAACAATTGATTACAGAAGGAAGATTAGATAAAGAAAATAAAAGAATTGTTTATCTAAAAATAAAAGGAAATTCTTTCAGAAGCAAGCAAGCAATGCATGCTTATTTGGAAGAAAATAAAATGATTAGAAAGTGATTTTATGACTAAGGCAAAAACACCAACACACAGGGTTCCGTTCAGAAGAAGAAGAGAATACTCCACAGATTACAAAAAAAGACTGGCAATGGTAAAATCCGGAAAAGTAAGGATGATTATACGAAAGACAAATAAGGATGTAAAAGTACAGTTTGTGGAATTTAAATCCGCGGGTGACAACACAATTGCAGTGGTTGACAGAAGAGTACTTTCAAAAAAATACGGATGGAATTCTAAAAGAAATAGTTACACTGCATATGTTGCAGGAATGGTTTGCGCAAAAATGGCGCTTGAAAAAGGAGTAAAAGAGTTTATAGTAGATTTAGGTCTTCAAAAAGCATCTAAAGGAAGCATTCTTTTTGCAGCAGTTCAGGGTGCAGTAGATGCGGGATTACAAACAAACTATGATGTTGAAATGGTCCCTAAAGATAAGATAAATAATGTAAAGGAAGAGTACAGGCAAAAATTTGAAGAAATAAAAAAGAGCATATTAAAGGTGTGATTCATGGAAAACCA